>JAGQPX010000162.1 GCA_020426505.1 Planctomycetaceae bacterium
CACATTTCAAATGTGGGGCTAAACGGATGTTGATGACAATTCAGCCGATTGTGTGCCACGACCGGTCGCTCGCGCTGGCAAGAACGGCGTCACAGACCTTCTGGGTTTCGAGGGCATCACGGAAAGTGGGATGACACGGTTCGCCCGATTCGAGGCTCTTGAGGAAGTCGGCCACGTGGTGCACGAAGGAGTGTTCGTAGCCGATCTGCAGGCCGGGGACCCACCACTTGTCCATATAGGGATGTTCGCCATCGGTGACGTGGATCGATTTCCAGCCCCGCGTTATTCCCTCATCGGCGTGATCGAACATCTCCAGCCGGTGCAGATCGTGGAGGTCCCATCGCAGTGACGCATTCTCGCCGTTGATCTCCAAAGTGTAGAGCGCCTTGTGACCACGAGCGTAACGAGTTGACTCGAACAGGCCGAGTGATCCGTTCTCGAAGTGGCAGAGAAACGCACAGGCATCGTCGATGCCGACTTTCTGTTTTTTGCCCGTCTCCTGGTGTACGCGCTCCTTGATGAACGTCTCCGTCATCGCGGTGACGTCGCTGACGGACCCGTTGAGCCAGATAGCCGTGTCGATGCAGTGGGCGAGCAGGTCACCTGTCACGCCCGAGCCAGCGGCGTCGACGTCCAGACGCCACAAGGCTGCCCCCCCTTGTGGCAGATCGTCTGCGATCGTCCAGTCCTGCAGGAAGTTGGCTCGGTAGTGAAAGATCTTGCCGAGCTTGCCGGAGTCAATGATCTGCTTGGCAAGTGTGACAGCCGGCACCCGGCGATAATTGTACCACACCGTGTTGGCAACTCCTGCCTTCTCGACGGCTTGGCACATCTCCTCGCCCTCAGCCGTGTTCATGGCGATCGGCTTCTCACATAAGATCATCTTCCCCGCTTCCGCACAGGCGATGGCAATCTCCTTGTGCAGATTGTTCGGCACGCAGATGTCGACCGCGTCGATGTCATCCCGCGCAATGAGTGCTCTCCAGTCTGTCTCGATCGACTCGTAACCCCACTGGTCAGCGAACGCCTGAATGTTCTCCTGGTTACGGGCACAAGCGGCCTTCAGCACGGGACGGTATTCGAGTTCGGGGAAGAAGTCGCCGACCCGCTTGTAACCATTGGTGTGAGCCCGGCCCATGAAGCCGTAACCGATCATGCCGAGATTAAGTGGCTTGGTCATTGATGAATACTCCTGTTGGGGTGAATGTCGAAATCCGAAGGTCGCTGGGATCATGGTTTCTTCCTGCCACGAAAGATGGCGGAGAATATGAGGTTCAATTCTTTTGCTTCCTGCCACAAGTGGCGAGCTGATTCCTTCTTCTCGGGGATCGCCTTCGCGATCATGCGGAGCCAATGCTTCGATTCGCGAGACTCCCGTTTGCAGATGCTGATACGGTGGCGAAACTCCTTCTTCGTTCCTGAGTCATCGGCTTCGCAGTAGTTCGCGCCGATGCTCGTTGCCGACCGCACAAGCTGATCGATTAGTGATTTTGTGATGGGAGTGACCGGAATGCCCTTCAAATACTCGATGACGTTCTCACCGAACAGGGCCGTACGCTCTTCGAGATCGTAAGGTCGCTTGTGTTCCGGATGACCATTCTCAGTTCGAGCTTTGGCATTCGGACATCCTTCGTCATTGGGTATTTCGGCATTCGTCATTCCCCTCACCCCCACCCATGCGCCTCCCGCACTTGGAGCATTGTGTCAAGGATCGTATTCCAGGTGGCGGGCGTCTCCAGCATGTCGTTGGGGAACATGCAGCCGTCCCAGCAGATGTGTTCGATGCCTCGATCCTGAGCTCCGTCGAGCCAGTAGCCGGCGCATTTGACGATGTCGAGCTTGCCGTTGGGGTCGTCAGCGGGGCAGTGTTTCCCCGTCTTGTCGTGTGAGCCGGTGCCGTGGACTTCGCCGTCGTTCTGAGCGACATGGAAGTCGATCGTCCACGGACGCAGAGCGTCAGTCATGGTCTTGTAGGCGGTCCAGAACTCTTCGTCTGAGTAACCTTCGTCGAGGAGTTTGTGCTCGGGAGCGTTATAGCCGAGGAGGTAGAGATATGTGTGAGCGAGGTCCGCCTGGAAGCCGACGGTCTCGGGGCGGTCGACCGCTTCGAGGAGGTTGACCATGTCTCGCCACGAGTGCATGCCGGCCCAGCAGATCTCACCCTCCGCGGCGAGGCGTTCGCCATGATCGGCTGCAATGGTTGCTGCCTCTCGGAACGTCTCAGCGATGCGTCTGGTGCCAGCGTCGGGGTCCTTGGCCCACTCATCGGGACCGGTGGCCGAGTCGATACGGATCACGCCGTACTTACGAACGCCATGTTCGTTGAAGACTTTGGCAATCCGACAGGCCTTCTCGATGGCCGTGATGAACTTCGAGCGAGCCTGCTCGTCGCCCATGGCTGAGTCGCCAACAGTGCCGGGCCAGATGGGAGCGACGAGTGACCCAACCGCGAAGCCGTGAGCAGCGATCTTGTCTGCAATCGCCTTCAGTTCGTCATCGCTCGCATCCGGATCGGTGTGCGGATGGAAGAGGAAGTAATCGATGCCGTCAAACTTCTGCCCGCTGATCTCGGCTCCGGCGGTCAATTCCAGCATGCGGTCGAGCGAGATGGGCGGGTTGTCTGTCCCTTCTTCCTTGCCAACGAGACCGGGCCACATGGCATTGTGCAGTTTGGGCGAAGGGTGTGACATGATGTTGCTCCGAGTTGGATGGTGTGCGGGGGATATGTAGAACGTCAGCGCAGTTGTTTCCCGCAAGATACCCAACTGGGCAGACAACGTCACGTCGACGACTCGCGAAGCAGAGCCCGAAGCGTTAGCGAGGGGCAAACCCTGACCAACACGAAATTCCTCGCTGACGCTTCGGGCTCTGATGTTGGTCGATAAGCCTTTCAGGCCGTTAAGGTTACTTGTCCAAGCGCTCCTGCATCAACCGGGCGATTTCACATTCAGTGTCGCTTCCTCGGATTTGCAGGGCATCAATGACCCGCTCACGTCGTTCGACGTTGTGGTTCTGGTTGAGCTTCCACTTGCCTTCAAGGCGGGTGATCTCGATGGTGAAGCCGACGATGGATTTGAGCAGCTGGTCGATGAACGCGTCGTCGACCGAATCCATGGACCACGGCGTCGGCATATGCGCTTCATGCGTGTCGACCGAGCATCGGACGATGTCACGGAGTTGCTCAGGGGCTTCGGTCACTCGCAACGTACCGGTTGCATGGACGGCAACGTAGTTCCATGTGGGAACCGTGTTGCCTGCCTGATACCAGGTCGGGGAGATGTACGCGTGTGGTCCATGAAAGATCGTGAGCACCTCGCAGCTATCGAGTTCCCGCCACTGCGGATTCGCCTTTGCCATGTGACTGGTCAGCTGACCATGCGGTCCCGAGTCACGATCGAGCAGAAACGGCAGATGGCTTGCCACAATCCCATTGCCCGCAGTCACGAGGATCCCGAAGCTGTTGTGTTCGATGAAGTCATGCAGACGTTCCGGACGTTCCTCAACGAAACTGCGCGGCGTGTACATTTCGATCTTTCCTCAATGTTCTGCCGGCATTGCTCAAGGACTTCGATCGCCATGTTGCAAACCGGATGAAATACCGCAGAGGTCGCGGAGAGCGCAGAGGTTTTGCACTGACGCGATTCTCTGCGTACTCCGCGGTTACCCCACAACTTTCAATTTGCAGAAGCGTTTCTTGCCGACCCAGAGGAGCAGGCCGTCGGTGACTTCAATCGGTTGGTCGTGCGATTCGATCTTGGTCTTGTCCTCGCCGAGCTTGGCGCCGCCTTGCTGAATCGCGCGGCGGGCTTCACCGGAAGACTGGCAGAGACCAGCAACCTTCAACAGGATCGCGGCGGGGAGTGTGCCGTCGTCGTTGATTTCGCTGCGAGCGATCTCGGCGACAGGGATATCCTCAGGTAGCGCACTGCGGTCGCCGATCTCGCGTTGCCAGCGGGTGGCTGAGTCATCGGCTGCACCGGCATCGTGGTACTCGCTGATGACGTGTTTGGCGAGTGTGACCTTCGCCTCCTTCGGATGTCCGGCGAGGATCGTGTCGACTTCCTCCATCGGGATATCGGTCAGGAGTTCGTAGTACATCCGCATGCAGGCGTCGGAGAGTTGCATGAACTTCTTCATCATCTCGTACGGGTCTTCCGAGATGCCGATGTAGTTACCCAAGCTTTTGCCCATGCGTTTCTTGCCATCGGTACCGACAAGGATGGGGGACATCAGGCCGATCTGCTGTGACAGCCCGGCGTCCTTCTGCAGGTCGCGGGCCAGCATGAAGGAGTACAACTGCTCGGTGCCCCCCAGCTCGATGTCCGCCTTGATCTCAACCGAATCCCACGCCTGCATGAGTGGGTACAGACATTCGTGCAGGTAGATGGGCGTCTCCGCCTTCATCCGCTTGGCGAAGTCGTCCCGCGTGAGCAGTTGAGCGACCGTCACCTTGCCGCACAGGCCGAGGATGTCTGCGAACGACATGCCGCCGAACCAGTTGCCGTTGCGATGCACCTCCGCCGTGTCGATGTCGATCACCTTGCCAACCTGCGACAGATAGAACTGAGCATTCGCCTCGACTTCCGCTTCGCTGAGCTTCTTTGTGCGTGCTTCATCACGCCCGGAGGGATCGCCCACCATGGCTGTGTAGTTGCCGATGATGATCACCGCCTGATGGCCCAGTTTCTGAAACTGCCGCATCTTCCGCAGCGGCACCGTATGCCCCAGATGCACGTCGGCTGCGGTCGGATCGATGCCATACTTGATCCGCAACGGCGTCTCCGACTCCCGGCTGCGCGTGAGCATGGCCGCAAGTTCTTCTTCAGGCACAATCTTCTCAACGCCACGACGAATGACGGCGAGCTGGTCTTCAACGGCAGGAAAGGGCATAGGAGCTAACGAGTCAGAGGTGAGGTGCGAAGATCGATTCGATGTTCGTCGCCAGCATAACTTCATCCGTGTCATCTGTGTAATCCGTGGTTCATCAATTGACCACGGATTACACGGATTTCACAGATGGGCACTGATCGGGAACAGAGCGCCGATCGGAACTGAAAACGGTTCGCTGAGTGCCCCCACCCGGACCTCCCCCTCGCAATCGCGACTCGGTCCCTTCGCTGGTCAGATTCACCCGATCTCGTTTCCTCCCCAGGAATTGACGACCGCCATCTGCCACCGTATTCTCCAGATGGATTGTTGAGAGAAACAGAATTAGCTGGCAATAGAGAATCGTATGGCAAAGAGAGCCGCATCTGCAGAAAAGAAGCCGCGTCGAAAGCGCACAGTCCGTCCGTTTCCGGCGTGCTCCTTTAAAGACGCACTTGAACTCGCTGAGGCAATACAAGAACACTCAGGCGGGCAGCCGATTCGCAGGCTCACGCTTTTCGACACTTTGGGCAAGGCACCGGACAGCGGTGCAAGTCGCCAGCTAATAACCAATTCTAGTAAATACGGCCTGACTACGGGCAGCTACTCCTCAGACATGCTTGAGCTCACACCGGACGGCGCAACTGCGACGTCTGATGAGGCGACCCCACGTGAAAAGACTCGGGCAAGGGTCAAGCTGGCAATTCAAAGCATCGAGCCATTCAATTCTGTATACGAAAAGTTCGTAAACAATAAACTGCCGTCGCGCGCCGTACTCATCGATGCAATGAAGGACGCCGATGTTTCCGATGCTGCAGTGGAAGAAGCTGTCGACACGTTTCTTGTAAACGCACAGACCGTCGGTGTGCTGCAAACTCTGTCTGGAGCCGAGCGATTTGTTACCGTCGATCATTTGTTGGATACCTTGCCGGCCGCTCCCGCTGACAACAACATTGACGGCAAACCTGCCACGCAAAGCCGATCCCTGATTACTGCCAACGCCGCGGATTTTGCTACGACCTGCTTTTACGTAACACCGATCGGGAGTGACGATTCAGAGCACAGGAAGCACTCTGATCTCTTTCTCGGCTCACTCGTTGAGCCAGCATTGGAACAATTCGGGCTCAAAGTCGTTCGCGCTGATGCAATAGAGAAACCGGGGCTGATCACAAAACAGGTAATCGAATATCTCCTGAGATCTCGACTGGTCGTCGCGGACCTCTCATTTCACAACCCAAACGTGTTTTACGAATTGGCAATTCGACATGCGGCACGTCTTCCGACAGTTCAAATAACCCGCAAGCAAGATCACATACCGTTTGACGTAAATCAAAATCGCACCGTTCAAATCGACTGCACTGACATCTACTCGCTTGTGCCGCAACTTGAGACTTACCGGTCACAGATTGCTAACCAAGCCCGGCGCGCTTTGGAAGATGCGGATGCATCGGATAATCCAATCACCCTGTTTTGGCCTTCGTTGCAAGTCACGTTGTAGAAGGGCCAGCTAACCAGCCAATGCACCCGAGCGGCGAAGTCGGGCGTTTTGACAATGGACAATCTCTCGTCGCCGCCGGGTGATTGGTGTAGTTATGCCGTTATGCCACCGCCACCCGTTTACTACGATTGGACGAAAGCAAACGGTGACAGTGTTGCACAGCTCACCGCTGTCACCGGTGATCCCGGCCATCTTTGGCCATATCCGTCCAGTGCGCTTCCCTCAAATATCTCTCAGGGTTTCCCGAACACGATTCGAGATTGTTTGGCACCGTCACATCTCAAATGCAACAATGAGCCGAGTAGGGTGCGTGGTCGTGGGATGTTGAGGTGCGTTCCAAGGCGAGATGGACGTCGAATGTGATTCACTGTGGAACTCGTGATCTGAACGCACCGTTCATCGACGACCACGCACCCTACCTGTCTTGAATCACGAGACGCATCGGTTCATTCAGGGTGACAGCATCAGTCGACATTCGACTTGCATGGGCCGTGTGTCGAGGGGCGTTTGGCCTGACGAACTCTCGGCCGTATTCGCGATGGCTGTGGTCGACGGAACCCGAACTCTGACCCTGGAGCCAGGTGCCGTAGGTATGCCATGTGAGAAAGTAGGCGAGCGGGTCGGTCATTGGGGGTTGGTGAGCGGCCGCTTCCTGACGGGCGCGGCTCTGATTCATGGCTCTTGTTGATAATAGGCGCGAAGCACTTCGTAGAGTTCCGGGTGACGTGACGACAGCGCGGCGGGACTCTCGAAGAACGTCTCGGTGGCGACGGCGAAGAACTCGGCGCGGTTCGTGGTGCCGTAGCAGTCGAGGAGGGGGCGGGCGTAGGAGTGGCAGTCGTGGCGGAGGCGTTGGAACTCGCGTTCCATCACGTCGGCCCAGCGGGCGGCGAGGTCGCCGGAGGGCAGGGGAGGCGTGCCGTCCAGTTCGCGACCGTTCTGCATGTCGAGTTGATGGGCGAATTCGTGTAGCACAAGGTTACGCCCCGGTTGCTGCTGTCGACCGCCGGCTAGGGCATCCTCCCACGAGACAATGACCGGTCCGCGATACCACGCTTCTCCCAGTCGCACCTGCTGATTCTGAATGACGACTCCGGCCCGGCCGATCTGTACATCCTTGGCCAGGAACGCTGTGGGGTAGACGAGGATTGAGAGGACATTGTCGAAGTGCTCGTCCTCGAAAGCCAACACGAGCAGACACGCCTGTGCTGCGATCGTCACCTTCATCTCGTCAGTGACAGTGACGCCGTTGCAGCCTTCCCAGTTCTTTTCAGCCACAAACACCTGCACACGGCGTTCAAGATTTCGCCGTTGATCAGCCGTCAGTCGTGAGTAGTGCACAACATTCTGTCGCAGCACTTCCCGCCAGTCGTCCGGGAACGGGACCGCAAGGAGCTTGCGACGGCGACAGCGTTTCCACCAGGAGAGCAGCATGGGAAACGCGTATCAAGGGTTTGCAGGGCCTGTGGTCCGCCAGATGTTTGTCACGACGGCTTCTCTTTGATCTGCCCAAACGCGGTACTGGATTGCAATGTGACTCACGATGAGAATGCGGTCGTTGTCAAAACGCGATTCTCCTACGGTGTCTGCTGCCTTCGTCAGCGCAACTTCGATGTCGTTGACTGTCTGAGTGATCAACTCGCGATCTTCGGGATGAGCATTGATCCAGATGCGTGACAGCTCCTCTGTGGCAGCTTCGGTCCAACTGATATCGAACATCACAAGTTCTTCAGATGTTCGAGGACTTCCGCTGTCGTCTTTCGTCCGGGTTGTGCCAGTCGTCGCTCGATCTCCTCGATGCTCACTGGTCCGGTCGGCTCAGGTTGAAACCTGCCCAGCACGCGCCCACCAGGGGTGACCAGCGTGACCGCGTCCGTTGCCGTGGTCAACTGTTCGCAAACGTCGTCGTAAGTGATTGTGATCTGCGTCATGTGATGTCTCCCTGTTACCTCAATTCTATCTTCGCCAGAGATGAGCGACAACGGCGATTTGAGCGGCCCAATCGGCCAATCTACTCCGGTTCGGACAGCAACAGCAGCGCGAGATTCGTCAGGTTGAACAACGCATGCGTGGTCATCACAGCGATCGCGCTTTGGCGCTTGTCGTAGAGGTAGCCAAGGATGACCGCGAGAGGAAGCAAGGCGAGGGAGTCTGGAAAGCCGTGGACCGCGCAGAACAGCACGGCCACGATGCAGATGGCCGGGGCGGCACCGATGCGGCGGGCGAGGCCGTCCTGCAGGATTACGCGGAACAGCAATTCCTCCTTGATCGGAGCGATGACCACCGCTGCAAGCACGATCCAGCCGAAGGTCTCAGCAGTCGGTTCGTTGAGCAGCAGTTTGAGAAACGGGTGCATGTTCTCGTCAGTGCGCAGCCACGACGTTGCCAGCAGAAGGATGAACACGGCCCCCACGCTCGCGAGGAACGCTTGTGCTCCTTCACTCAATTGCCGGTCGAGCCCTTCAAGAGTGAATCCATACTCTCGTGTTGGTGTCCCCTGCATGCCAGACAGAAAAATCAATGCGATCACCGTCACGAAGGCCCCATCGAGACAAGACGCCTGCACATCACGAATGACCAGCGACGGCGTGACATTCGGCTGAGTGAACGCGGCTTGTGTCTGAATGACTGCCAACAGTGCCACATAAACGGCAGCAGCCGGCCACGCGATCATGAGGTGCGGCGAGGGCAGACGCGGTGCCACCTCAAGGATCGGCTGCCCCGTCCGCCAACGGCGGACGATGGCCATCCAGACCTGCACGCTGGCCACGCCGAGCAAAATAATCAGAAGAGTTCCGAACATGTCTTACTAATTTGAAGGAATATCGACGAGCGAGACTACTTCTGAGCGTCAAGCAAGGTCAACGGTGTTCAGCACCCCGGCTGCTTCGAGCAGCCGGGGTGCTTTGGCCAGCGCGAGTTTCGCTGGGCGATGTCTCCGGTTATTCTGTGATCTCCCCCATTGGCCTCACATCCTGACGGAGATCACATGGCGACGCGGAATGCGCGGATCGGTCTGGTGCTGTTTGCAGTTTACCTGCTGTTGTACGGCGGGTTCGTCCTGCTGAACACGTTTGCGCCGCAGACGATGGAGTCGACGCCGGTGGCGGGGATCAATTTGGCCATCCTTTACGGGTTCGGGCTGATCATCGCGGCTCTTGTGATGGCGTTGCTGTACGGGGTGCTGTGTACTCCGGAAGGGGACGTCGAGATCAAGGACGCACAAACGGAGGGGAACCGATGATCTACGAGTTCTCCTTCGGTGCAGTGGCTGTCTTCGCGGTGTTCGTGGCGATCACGCTCGGGCTGAGTTTTTATCTGGGCGGCAAGGCGAAGTCGTCCGCCGGGTACTTCGCGGCTCATGGACAGATTCCATGGTTCGTCAATGGCGTCGCCTTCGCGGGTGATTATCTGTCCGCCGCTTCGTTCCTCGGCATCTGCGGGATGATTGCCTTCTACGGCTATGATGGCTTCCTGTACTCGATTGGCTATCTGGCCGGTTGGATCGTCGCTCTGTTCGTGGTCGCTGAGCCGATGAAACGGCTCGGGAAGTTCACCTTCGCTGATGCGCTCGATGCCAAGTTCGATTCACGGGGCATCAAGATCGCAGCCGGCATCAGCACGCTGGCGGTGAGCATCTTCTACCTCATTCCTCAGATGGTGGGTGCGGGCGTGCTGGTGACACCGCTGCTCGGCCTCCCACACTGGGTCGGCGTCGTGCTCGTGGGCGTGGTGGTCATCCTGATCGTGGTCACCGCTGGCATGGTCTCGACAACATGGGTGCAGTTCCTCAAGGGGTCGCTGCTGGTCGTGTTCAGTGCTGTGCTGACGATCATGCTCCTGCAACGTGGCTTCGAAGTGAAGCAGGGCGGAGCGGATGGGCATGAGTTTGCTGCTGATGAGACGCAGACCGTCACGACTCACCCCGACGGCTCGGTGCTGGTCAACGGTGAACCGAAGGGGGCGAAGAAGGGCGAACCCGAACTTCATCCGGTCGGTTGGGTCAGCAAGCTTCCCGGTGGGAAGGAGAAGACCGGACCGGTCGGTCCGTTGGAGTTCTTCCGCGTCTTGCAGGACAGCGAAGTTGTTCTGTGGAGCAGCAAAACTGAGACATCTGACGATGGCACCACGACGACCGTCTACTCGCAGAAGCCGACGCCCGGTTCGCAGGTGTTACGTCCCGGCGAACATCCGACGTTCAAGGGGATTCGCAGCGATGATCCACTGGATAAGCTGAACTTCCTATCGCTCATGTTGGCTCTGTTCTGTGGAACCGCTTCGCTGCCGCACATTCTGATTCGGTACTACACCGTCAAGGATGCGGCTGCCGCCCGGAAGAGCACAATCGTGGGCATCGCCAGCATCGGGTTCTTCTATGTGCTGACGCTCTACATGGGCCTCGGGGCCATGACCAGCGGGGCGATGGACGTCACTAACAGCAACATGGCCGCACCGCTGTTGGCACGCAGCATGAGTGAGCCGCTGTTCGCCATCATCTCAGCGATCGCGTTCACGACCGTGCTCGGCACGGTGAGTGGCCTCATCCTCGCCTCCAGTGGTGCGGTCGCTCACGATCTGGTCAAGAACGGCCTCGGCGTCGAGATGAATGACCATCAACAGGTGCGTATCGCCAAGATCGCCTCGGTGATCGTGGGGGCCATTGCGATCGTGCTGGGAATCCTGTTCGAGAAGCTAAACGTGAGTTATCTCGTCGGCTGGGCCTTCAGTGTCGCTGCCTCTGCGAACCTGCCCTCACTCGTGATGCTCCTGTTCTGGAAGGGCACGACCAAACAGGGCATCATCGCCGCAATCGTCGTCGGCATGGTCAGTTCGCTCGGCTGGATCCTCCTCAGCGGCGACACCTACGCCAAGGTCTACGGCCTCCCGGCGACCGATGCGATCGTCCCCTTCAGCCAACCCGGCATCGTGACCATTCCGCTCGGGTTCCTGACACTGGTATTCGTATCGCTGATCACACGGCGAAGTGGAGCCACGACTTGAGCGACATTCTGCAACAGATTTGTGATCACAAGCGGACCGAGATCGACGCAGCAAAGTGTGCGGTTCCGGTGAGTGATCTTCAATCACAACTCACGTCGGCTCCGACGGTGCGGGACTTTGTGGGATCGCTTCGCGACAAGCATCCGATGGGGTTGATCGCTGAGGTCAAGAAAGCGTCGCCGTCGGCGGGGTTGATTCGGGCGGACTTTGATCCGGTGGCGATTGCGGAGACGTACGCGGCTCATGGGGCGGCGTGTGTGTCCGTGTTGACAGATGAGAAATATTTTCAGGGATCGTTGGAGTACCTCAAGCAGATTCGTGCATCGATCGATCTGCCCGTGCTGCGGAAGGATTTCATTCTTGACCCGTATCAGGTCATCGAAGCTCGCGCGGCGGGGGCCGACTGTGTGCTGTTAATCGCTGAGTGCCTGGACGATGCCGAACTGGCAGACCTGTACGCACAAGCGACCGAGTTGGGAATGGCCGCACTGATCGAGATCTATGAGCCGTCCAACCTCGACCGCGTGCTGCGTCTCGACCCGCCGCTGGTCGGTGTGAACAACCGCAACCTCAAGACGATGACGACCGACCTCAGCCACTGCATCGAACTGCGGAAGGAGATCCCAGCGGACGTGCTAATGGTCGGCGAGAGCGGCATTCACACCCGCGAGGACGTCGACCGCTTGCAGAACGCCGGCATCCACGCCATCCTCGTCGGCGAGACGCTGATGAAGTCGCAGGACATTGGGGCGAAAGTTGATGAACTGACAGGGAACAATCATCAATAAACAGCGATTACTTCGTACATTGCGAGATGGACGTGGATTGGATTAATCACCAGTTGTTGAGTCTGCAGTCTCAAGACAAAAAGACTCGCATCGACGCCCTAATCGCATTGTCCAAAATCAATCATGCTGCGCATCGGGTATTGCCCGAACTCCTTCGATATGCAGAAACTGTGTCAGATTCTCAGGAGCAGGGAATTCTGATTGAGACGCTCGGTCATATTGGAGATGCGTGTGCCGTTTCCTATTTGGCCAGCGTCATCGAAAAGCATCCTGTGTCCAAGCGTGCGATGCGGGCTGCTCATTGCTTGGGACAGATTGGTGACCCAACTGCCTTGCCAATCCTGATGGCCGCGCGTCATAGTCCCAATCACGTTGTACGTTCGGCAGCACGTGATGCCATCCATGAGATTCAAACAAATCAGCCAACCAGCACGGAGGCCCCATGACCACCGAGACCAATCAAGCCGTCGAACACGTTCTCTGCGTTCCCACGTTGCTGTTCCATGAGATCGGGCACTTTCA
>JAGQPX010000163.1 GCA_020426505.1 Planctomycetaceae bacterium
GTCGCCCACCACAACGCCGAACCGCACGGCTTCGTCTGGACCAAGAAAGCCGAAGACATCCTCGCCAAAGTCACCCGAGCCCTCGCCGCCCTCGATAAGACCCCATCTGCGTGAGCCACTACACTAGGTCCCGTCCTCGTTGCGAGACTGCCATCACCCGAAAAGCGAGAGTTTGAAGCTGTCAAACTTGCTGAAACGAATTATCAGGAAGTCGAGTTTCGCAATGAGACGCAGGACGTCGATCTGGCGGGGATGCTCTTTGTCCTCGAGGGACCGGGGCCGTTTCCAGCTGCGGTCATCATTCATGGGGCGGGAACCCGTCGCCGAGATAACGGGTGGTATCTCACGCTGACCCGCGACCTTCAAAGTGAAGGAATCGTGGTGCTGCTGCCGGACAAGCGGGGATCAGAAAAATCGGGAGGAGCATGGCGAACCGCCAGTCTGGAGGATCTTGCGACCGACACGATCGCCGCCGTTTCGTTTCTGCAGCGACAGGACAACTTGGCCTTGTCTCGCATCGGCATCATCGGTCTCAGCCAGGGGGAGCAAGTCGCTCCGATTGCAGAGAGCCAGTCGAACGACATCGACTTCGTGGTAAACGTCGTCGGAAGTGGAGTTCCCCTTCGCGATCAATTGCTATACGAGGAGAATCACAATCTCCGTCAAATGGGGTTTCTGCCCGGCGTTTCCAATCTTTTCGCTTGGTTCTCCTCGTCCTATCTCGTTCATGTCGGCCAGCAGGACTTCTGGGAGGCGGTGGGCGAATTTGACCCTCTTCCCTATTGTGAGAAAGTGACAGCACCAACGCTGATGCTCTATGGAGCGGAGGACACCAATGTGAATTCCAGCAAGAGCGCAGCTCGCATTCGCGGACTCGCCAAGCCGAACATGGTTGTCGAGGTTTTCAAAGGCTCAGGACACGCTTTGGAACAACCAGTTAACATGGGCAACCAAATCTTCCGACCGGACGCCCGGGATCGAATCTCGCAGTTCGTGCTCGAAGGTGGCGAAGCGGTAACGGCTCCGAATTAAGATGCCATCGAGCGAAACGGTCAGGCCCGCTCCGGTTTGACAGATGACTTACAGATGCCGTGATTCACGTGAGGGCGTTTTTTGACGATCGCCGGTGGCGGTCTTGTGGACGCGTGAGCGAGTGCGAATCCGCGTCAAGGCGTCGGTGATCTCCTCGTCTTCCGGGTACCGCAGGCGGTACCAGTCGATGTGACGGACTGCCTCATTGAAATGTTCCTGTTCGATGAGCGCGAAGATCAACGTCCTGCGAATCGTGTCGTCCTGCGGGGCGACGAGTGCGGCACGCTTGAGACAGTCGAGTGCTGATTTTTTATTTTCGACCGCAAGGAACATCGTGTGAGCATGTTTCCAGAAGTCGGCGTCGTCCGGACCTGCGACGGTTTGCAGTCGATCGAAGTTGCGGATGAACAGTTTCGCAGTGGCGAGCTGCTCATCGGGACGGTCGATGTTTCCGTACTCCTGAAATAACAGCCATAGTCCTTTCGGACCGGGATTGAGCTGCGTGGCGAACTCCAAGGCTGACAGATGCGGAGCGAGTCGGCTGACAAGGTGGCTGCGGACCATCGGGGAATCGGGATACGCACGCCGCCAGAGCTCAAACGCTCCTTTGAGATTGCCTGATTCGGCGATGAGGGAGCCCGCTGAGAGCAGCACGGCCGGGTTATTTGGACGCAACCGGACTGCCTGCTCGATGAGAGCCGACTTCTCATCGGGCGTCATGCTGGCCAGAAACCCGATCTCTGCAAGGACAATGTACGCCTCCCCTCTCAACGGTTGCCCTTGCAGCCCCTTCTGCGCTGCAGAGTAGGCCCGCTCAAGGTCTTTCGTGTGATCGCCAAAAGCTCGGACCAGCCACTCGCGCACTTCGGCGTCGTTTTTGAAACCGGCGTTCTTGACAGTGTCATGAATCTGCCGCACCGACATCCGGTTCTGAGCGCTCTGCACGTTGAGCTCGAACCGCCGCAACGAGAGAGCTGCCAAATTGGTAAGTGCTTGATGATTTAGCGGATCAGCCGCGACGCATTTTTCGAGTTCATCGATCATGAGGTCAAGTCGACTGTCGACCGACTCGGTCGTCGTTTCGCGGAGCTGCTTGCCCGCCTGAATTGCGTGTCCCCGGTATGCACTCCAATCGTTGGATGCCGAAACGGTTCGACTCAGGACATCGGCACTCGCCTTTCCAATCGGGATGAGGCAGAGGAGCAGCGTCCAGGCGAGGATCGGCGCGGAGTAGGATCGGGCGGGGAGCGGGGAGAGATCGGTAAGTTCATTTCGAGGAGAAGTCAGTTGACAAGTGCGACAGGCGCAAGCGGCGATCGTCAGCGTGACAACCATGTAGCCGGGGATGTACCACACGAAATCGATCAGAGAATGCAGCACGCTCACAAGCAATGCAGCCGACAGTGCCGTAATGCGAAGCCGTCCGGACTCGTCGCCATGCCGCCAGGCGGCCCAACACCAGCGGCCAATCAAGGCGATGCCGCTGATCAGCAGCAGCAGACCTGGCACTCCCAGTTCGAGCAGGACCTGAAGATAACCGTTCTCTGCATGTGAGTAACGCATGGCGGTCTGGGTCGACAGCCACATCGGATAGACCTCGGGATGACTCCCCAGTCCTGACCCCGCGGGCCAGAAGGACGGCGTTGCATCCAGCAATGCCATCCACAACTGGTAGCGACCACTCCAGAGCTCTCGCAGCGACGATGCGGAGACGACGGAGTCGACTTCGTCGCTCAGGGTATCGGCTCCGAAGGCAACGACTCCAGCGATCGCAAAGGCAAGGGCAGGAAACGCCATGCGAATCGACTTGTAAAGGTTCCCGGTCGATGCACAGAGGGCAAATGCTCCGGCGATCCCGACTGCGACAATGCCACCGCGCGAGAGTGAGAAGAGTGATGCCAGCATGACGACGGCGACGGCGATCGCAGGCCAGTCGCGAATCCAGTTGGAGACCAATCGTCTCGATCCAGTGGTCTGCCAGGACGCTGTCCGTTGACGCGCAAAGGTCGATTCCCGCCTCGTTTGCCAGCACCAGATCAAGGGGCCAACTCCAAGTGCCAGGAACCCGGCAAAGTGGTTCTGATTGACGAACGTTCCCTTGGCTGCTCCGGTTGCGGGACGATTCGGATGCTCGAACAGCCAGAGATATTTTCCGTTGCCGAAGAAGAGTTGCCCCAGGCCGATGATTGCCATAATTGTGGCCGAAACAGCAACAAGTCGAATGACGCGATCAATGTCCGACGTGTCTCCCAGTCGATGGGTCAAAGACAGGAAGAACGTTCCATAGGCGAGCAGAAGCACCAGCCCGGAGCGTGTCAGTTCGGGAGTCAGTGAAATGTATTGCCAGTGATCCGGTCCCAGCAAACGGCCCTCCGGTGATCCCCAAAGGGTCAGATTCTCTCGGGAGAACGGCGATAGCCACGCTAACGCTGACGTTGGTAAGGGCGTAAGTTGCAAGCCGACCAGGCCGATCGCCAGCAGGATCAGCATCTCTGCACCGGAGAAGCGTGTTTTCGAAACCGGCACGACCAATTGCCGCAGGGCCCACGTCAGTCCCATCGTCAGACTGCAGAGGACGAACAGTGCGACGCCCATTTCGCGGGCACCAGCCATCAGCAACGGAACGCCGACAATCGTGACGATCAGACAGAAATCGAAGATCGACTCGAGGAAACTCAGTCGGCTGCCGGCTTGAGAGCGGACTCCGAGTCTGTCCTCCTGAGCGGGAGGCGAGTGGGTCGTTGGAGCGGTTGTTGATGCCGCTGTTTCACGCATCGTGTCATGCTGCCTTCGAGATCGAGTTCATTCCGTCGTCGTCCGCACGATTGTCGACAGAGTTATCCCCCTCCGGCTGGTCCATGAATTCGTCATCCTCGCCGTAAGCCTGTTTGGAGCCGTAGCCATATCCATACCCGTAACCGTAGCCGCCGTAGTCGGAGCCTTTCTCTTCCTGCATGGAATTCACGACAACCCCCAGGAGATTGAGGCCCATCGACCGAAGGTGTTGAACGGCTCGCAGGACACTTCGTCGGTTGGTGCTCTTGGGATTCAGCAGGAACAACGTTCCATCGACGCATCTTCCGATCATGGCAGCATCGCTGACCGCGAGTGACGGCGGACAGTCGACGATCACCTGATCGTATTCGGAGACCGCCCAGTCGATCATGTCGGCGAGGGCAGGCATCGACAGCAGTAATCCGGCGTTCTGTGTGCGAGGACCGCACGGGATCATCTCCAGCAGGGGAACGTCTGTCGCAATGATCCGCTCACGACACTCCTCCGCGATGTCGGCCTCGGCTCGCAGAATATCAGAAAGTCCCGGTTTGGCTCGCAACTCGAACAGCTTGGTCAATCCGGGGCGTCGCATGTCGGCATCAATGAGCAGCGTTCGATGGCCGGTCTGAGCGAATGCGGTTGCGAGGTTTGCTGTGAGCGTCGTCTTGCCTTCGCCCGGCTCCGTACTCGTCACGGCGATGCAGTTGGTTTCTGCTGTCGACAGTGCCAATGAAGTCCGTAGTGTGCGGAAGCACTCGCTTTGCACTGTTTGCGGATAACTGTGGACATAAAGACTGGACTCCTTCAGTTCGGCCTCCGGCAGTTTGCGGATAATCCCAAGCACTGAAAGTTGAAGCTGGTCACGGACTTCCTCCGGTGATCGCAACCGGTCGTCCAGTAGGTCCATCACGTAGATCGCACCTACACTCAACGCGATGGCAGCCAGCGAGAACTGGAAGATAATCGTACTCAGGATCGGATAGACGGGGCGCGTCGGCGTTAGCGGCTCGGTGAGGACCGCGACGCGAAAGCCACCGTGACCCTGACCGATGTCGATAGCGCTCAAACGGTTCAGCAGCGACTCATGCAACTGCCGCAGAGTAGCGACTTCCCGTTCGGCAACGCGGATGTCGGCCAGTTTGTCGCTGAGCGCCAAAGCCTGTGCCTCTGCAGAAGAGAACTCGTACTGCAACGATGCCTCGTATTGCTGAACGGTCGTCAGTTCCGCCTGCACGGTTTCAAGCATCCACTTCCCCACCCGCGGGTCGCGTAGCCCCACGCTGAGTTGATACTGCATCTCCTGTTGAGCAGCGGTGAGCCTCTTTTGCTGAGCGTTGACAAGTGATTGCCGTCGGACGATCTCGGCATGTTTCTCGCCGTAATGTCGACGAAGTGCGGTCAACTCCGTCTCCATTTGCTGGAGTTCGTTCTGCAACTCGCGAACCGTTGCGGCGTTGGTCGTGCCTTGCCCGGGGATGCGTTGCAATGCTTCTGGTCCGACGATGCTTGCGAGTTTCTGCAAAGTCTGAGTCAGGTCGGCATTCGCCTGAATCTGATAGACAATCGAAGAGTACATCGCCTGCATTTCGAGACGCCTTCGACGGACACTCGTTAATTCGTTGTTGAGTTCAACAACACGCTGCACGAGAGGATGTGGCTCGTCCGAGTTCTCCGAGACACCAATGTCGCCGCATTCCTTTCGTGCGGTGAGCAGTTGACGCTCTCTCTCAAACAATCTCTCTTCCAGTTCGCGGCGCTCGCCGTCTAGTCGTGTCACGAGATCGTGTGACATGTCGTGCTGAAAATCTTCCATGAACTTGGAAGACGAGGTGGTGAGTGTCTCCAGCACGTGCACGGTCGATGCCGGGTCCCTGGACAGACACGAGGCTTCGAGAATGTTGTCCTTCGAGGAGAAGGACACCTTCAGCATGTTGCGCAACGCTGCCGGCCATTTCGATCGATCGGTCTTGCCCGCCAGTTCCGGCGGACGAACCTGGAGGTTCTCGACGGTGCTGATCAACACCGGGTCACTGAGAAGCAGTTGCTTGTAACTGGAAAGCAGCCCGTGTGCTGCGACTGACGTTTCGAGTTTCGGATCGGTTGAGAGCTGACGAATCATCAATGACGCGGATGACGAATACTGTTCGGGAATCCGCTTGAAGTAGATCACCGCCACGCAGACCGCCGCTGCGACTGCGTAGATCACGATCATTCGCCGTCGGTTGATCACATGCAGAAAGCGAATGAGTGCGTCGAACGGATCGGGGCCGGGAGACGCTTCTGACGCATCGGCACTCTGGTAGGGATCTCGCTGCACTTGTGGATTCACCGTTCTTACGAAATGATGGGTTCGGGCCTTGTGCATCCGGACGAAACAGTGATCACGGAGCCGCCAGACGCATGCCGGACGTGCCCACCGCGAAGAGTGACTGGATCGTGGAGAGAGTAAAGGTGATCGCGTTCTCCTCAACGCTCACAACGTCATGAGAGGAGAGCAGGATGTTCTCTCGGGTGTCGTTCTTCGCTTTGCGGATTGAACATTTGATCCGGATGGTCCCTTGTCCGTCCGGGGAATGGCGGATGACGTCGACCCGGTCGAGAATCCAGTTGGAATAGGTGGGTCCACCGGCCATCGTAAGTGCGTCGAGCAAGCGGATGTTCTTGCCGGGCGGAAGATCGACAACCTTGTTGCGAATGACCCCCATCACCTGAATGCCCCGCTGCGGCATTTCTTCGACGGTCACCACAGCACCGGCGGGAACGACAATGTCGGCAGAATCTGCCGGTGTGGAGTTCGACAGGCTTACGGTCTGTGCGGAGAGTTGACGATGACCGATAGGCGCCGCGGAATCTGTAGTGGCAGATCCGGTTCCTCCGCTGATCACGATTCGGCCGGAAGCAGTCGCCGACAACCCGCCGGCCTGCACGATCACATCGGCCAGTGACATGTCTGAGCGATTGACGGAGATCTCTCCCGGCCGATTGACGGCTCCCATCACAGCGACGATTTGTTGGGGCCGCTCCTTGAGTTCGATGTCGACCGTGGGAGTGAGATAGACCTGTTGAGCCCGGCTTGCCTGGACAATTGATTGTTCAGCTTCCGATCGTGTCAGCCCCGCGAGTTGAACCGGGCCAATCTGCGGAAGATGGGCATGTCCGGTGTCGTCGATACCGACGTTCCAGTCTTCGACCCCGCCATCGCCCCAGGCCCCGGTGTTAAGTTGGACCGCAAGGCGGTCCCCCGGCTGGAGTTTTTGTGGATCGGCAGATGCCTGAGCGAACTGAGCGAAGTCGAGTCGTGAATAGTCTGAAATCGGCTTTGCAGCGAGGTGTTGAGGCAGATTGGAAGGCCGGTAACGTCTCGATTGAGTGTTAGTCAGCGACGTCGGGAATTGCGCGCATCCCTGCAGGCTGCTCAGGCCGCTCGCCAGGCAGACGATCAGAGTCAGGAATCGAATCGGAAGGCCGAAGGGCATCCTCGTGATCCAAATGGATTGTGGAGACTGGATTGACAGTGCTGGCACTCACTGAGCTCAACATCGAGCCTGTCGAATCTCTCGATTCGCAGACCACGACGTACGGAGGCCATCGTCAATTGGGAGGTTGATGGATAAGGCAAACCTTGAGGAATTTGCTGATTACCAGATTCGCCCCGACGAGAATAGACGAGTTATCAGGCATTTCCTGCGGGGAAGCGATGCAACTGTGTCTCGAAGTGAAGCAATTCACTCATCCGAGTAAGAAACGACGCGGAACAGATCCCTGACATTGACAGGTTTTCCTGCGATCCGTAGAGAGAGCATGCACTGGGTACACTTTCACTGTCGAAAAAGAGAAACGTATTCCGATCATTTAGCCACAGTGAGCAAACACATGGATGTCTATTACGGGCAAGGACCAATGACCCGACTCAATCGAAAACTCCTCGCAGCAATCCTCTCCATTGCACTCATCACGCCTCACCGTGTCATGGCCGACGCGCCGGCAGATTCTGCCGAAGAATCGACTCCCGTCGTTCGCGATGTCGAACTTGCGGAGGGCGGCGTTGCGAACGGAGTCGTTGTGAATTCGGCCGGACAACTGGGAGAGGGTGTCATCGTGACACTCTACACCGAGGACCAGGCCTTCGAGGCAACGTCCGACACACAGGGGCGTGTTCAGTTTGCCGGTCTGAACGGCGGAACTTACGTCGTCAAGACAGGGGAAACGCTCTACGGTGTCCGCATGTGGGCCAACGGCACCGCACCGCCGAATGCTCTCACATCCTTCGCGATTGTCGACCATCAAGATCCGGTCGTTCGAGCCAATTTCATGTCGAACTTCAGAGCCCGGTTTCCCAAGGGGATGGATTTCCTGCATCCGTTCCATTCACTGAGCAAGAAGCAACTGATCGCGCTGGCCATCGCCGCCGGCGTTGCGGCGGCCACAATTGCCATCATCTTCGCCATCGAGGATGACGGAGACGCAAGTAACTGAACTCGGAACACCAATCCAATCGAACAGGCCCGGCGGCAATTGCAACCGGGCCTGCTTTCTTTATTGATCGGCAGAGGAGTGACCAACTCCCGATCTCATGCCGCCTGTTTGAGTTCACGCACTTCGATCCACGCCAGGATCGACTCTGCTGTCCGTTCGATTCCGTCTGGCTGTGCCACCGCATTTCGTAGTTCGGACAACTCCCGAACCGCGTCGAGTCGATCCGACTCTGAAGAAATCCATGTCTGCAGGATGCCCGACATCTGCCTCACGTATCGTGAGGTATGCGTGACAAACGGGAACTCGGGCATCAACTCGCGGCCGGCCAGCAGATTGACGAGCGTCATGTACCGACAGGTGATGAAGATCTTTGCAAAGGCGGCCATCAACCAGCCGCTGCGATAAAGCACGACCGCGGGCGTCTCGCGGGCCAGAAGTTCAAGGCTCACCGACCCCGAGACCATTAGGCAGCACTCCGCCGCTTCGACGATCTCGGACGTATGGTTGAGGTGCAGTTCGATCGGCAGGTGCTGGTGATTCTTTTGCAACAGTGACCGGCAGAGGTCGACGTGCTCCGGCCTGTAGCAGGCGACCGGCAACCGCACGTTCGGATGCTTCGCGTGCAACTGGCTGAGCACCTTCAGCATCACCGGGAAGTTCCGTCTCACCTCCTGATTGCGTGATCCCGGCAGCACGCCGATCACGCGGCGATCGTCATCGGTCAAACAATCCATCACGTCCTGCTTCAAGGGATGCCGTGCGACCTCCGCGAAGAACGGATGTCCGACGAACTCGACCTCGACACCCCGCTCTCGATACCACTCGACCTCGAACGACAATGCCGAAAGCACATGGTCGACGGACTGCTTCACCTTGCGGATTCGCCACGGTGCCCACGCCCAGAGTTGAGGCGGCAGATAATAGAACACGGGGATGCCATGCTTCTTTGCCTGCTTGGCGATCCACCAGTTGAAGCCGGGGCAGTCGACCAGCACGACCGCATCCGGTCGTTCGTTCTCGAACCATCTTCCTGCCCTTCGGTACTGACGAATGTACATCAGCAAATGCGGCAGTACCCGGAACAATCCCATGACCGCATGATTGGCCAGTGGATAGAGTTGCTCGCACCCGACTCTCGCCATGCGAGGGCCGCCAAACCCGGAGATGCGAACTTCCGGGGAGCGGGAGCGAATCTCCTCAATCACCTCCGCCGCATGCTGATCACCGCTCGGTTCACCGACAGAGAAAAACAAGTGCATCCTTGCACGTCCTTAATTGTGGCATCGATACGCTCCCGTTGGTCGCGGCTAAACGGGACGATCGATGTTTAGCCGCGACCAACGGGAGCGCGTGTTCAATCACACTCCGGCTCCCACCGGCTCTTCCTTTTCCTGAGCTTGACCGAGCAAATCGCCCAAGCCTTCGCCGTCCGCGTACAGCGACTCGACGAAGCCCTTGAGGTGATCGCTTCGTGTGTGGTGCTGCAGCTTTCGGAGCGCCTTCGACTCGATCTGTCGAATTCGCTCGCGGGTCACCTTGAAGATACGACCTGTCTCTTCGAGGGTGTAACTGTAGCCGTCGCCCAAGCCGTAACGGAGCTTGATGATCTCGCGTTCGCGATACGTCAGGCTCTTGAGGACATGATTGATCTTGTCCCGCAGCATCTGGTGCATGGCGGAGTCCGCCGGTGTTCCTTCGCTGCCGTCTTCCAGGAAGTCGCCATAGGAAGAGTCCTCACTCTCGCCGACGGGTGTGTCGAGAGAGATGGGATGCTTCCAGGTCTTCATGATCCGCTCAGTCTCTTCGACGCCGAGACCGACTTCCTTCGCCAGCTCCTCAATCGTTGGCTCGCGACCCGTCTCCTGACGGATCTGCTCGCTCTTCGCTTTGAGAGTCGAGATGCTCTGGAACATATGGACCGGGATACGAATCGTGCGGGCGTGATCAGCGACTGCACGTGTGATCGCCTGACGAATCCACCACGTGGCGTAGGTGCTGAACTTGTAACCGCGGCGGTACTCGTACTTCTCGACACCCCGCATCAGACCGGCGTTGCCTTCCTGAATGAGATCAAGGAACGACAGACCCCGGTTGCGGTACTTCTTGGCGATTGAGACCACCAGTCGCAGGTTACCGCCGGACAACTGCTGCTTGGCGTGCGTCCAGGCATCAAAGCGGTACTTGATCTTCCGCAGCCGCGCCCGGAATTCGTCCGGCGTCTCCAGCGTCATTTCCATCAGGTCCTGCAACTGAGACTCCAGCATGCGAATCTCGTTGTCGGTTTGTTTGGACTGCTGGCGACGATTGAGCTTCTTAATCTCCTGCTCGATCTGCGTCATCTGCTGAGCGATCTGCTCCATCTGCTTGACCTTCGGCTGCACCCGATGTGTTCGCACCGAAAGCTCCTCGCAGAGCGTGCACATCTTGCGGCGCCGAATGACCATCCGCTCCTCAGCAGCCTCACGGTCCTTCTTGTTGCCGTTGAGCTTGATCTCGAAGTCGCGACGATTGTCCTCCATTAGGCGACGAAGGGTCGGCAGGTTGGTCGGCATGCGCCCGAGAATCTGCTCTTTCTTGGAGTTCTCGGTCTCCGACGTCCGCAGCGTTCGCTCGAAGGGGAGTTCGCCCGCGTGCACCTTCTCCAGTGTGTCGACACAGAACTCGAGTGCGAAGTCCGACTCGACGAGCGTGCGACGGAATCGCTTACGAGTGATCTCGATCTGCTTGGCCAGAAAGATTTCGTCTTCACGAGAGAGCAGCGGAATGTTGCCCATCTGTGAGAGGTACATCCGGATCGGATCGCGGGACGACATGGCCGCGACGGACTCCGGCTCGATCATCGACTTGGCAACGTCGCTGGGCTCCTCGGCCTTCTCGGCCTCTTTGATCTTGGTTTTCTCTGCCACCGTGTTCGGGGCATTGGGATCGTTGATCAGCGGCAGATCGAGTTCCTCCAGGCAGAGGATGATCTTGTCCACGAGCGTGGGGTCGCCTCCCTCGTCAGGCAGGAATTCATCCACAGCCTGAAAGGTGAGGAAGCCCCGCTTGCCGGCAGCCTCGGTGAGTGCCTTCAATCCCTCGTCAAGTCGATACACGTTTTTCTCTCCTTGCCATTCTTCAAATGACAGACAGTGTGATGGCGGGCCAACCTTGGTCATGCCATCGTTGCTTCAGTGGGTCTCAACACAGGACACGTTCGATCACGGTGATGTTCTCGAGGCTGGTCCTGACAGTTTTTGTGAGTGGAATGTTTCCTCTTTCGTACCCTGACTTGGTCGCGGACTCAAGTTCATGGAAGAGTCCTTCTGAATCATTCTCAGAAAATGGAACCACAGGTTTCGCTTGCGTGGGTCAGCGGAGCAGAATGCGACGATTCACACGATGTCGCTCATGCCAGGTTTTTCGCAATGGTGACCAATCGTTGAACGCTCGCGAAGTTTGATCACCGGAAGAAGTCCGGCCCTCCGGCCGGGGTATGCAGGTTCTCATCGGCAGCATCCTTACCATCTCCCCGAGAACCGGGAACCCGCGTTGTTCTGCATCACGCCGCGAAGATTCCCAGGTGGGTTTTGCCACTGTTGGGGTGTCACATCGCAACGTACTGATGCGATCCATAAACACCCGGACAAAACGACGCCGTTCAGGCGTCAAGCCCACTATGCTACCACAACTCCCCCTTGGTGAAATGCAATTTCTGCCGGTCGCGTAAATTTTCCGGAAATTCTGCCCCTCACAGGAATTACTACGCAGGCAATTCCCGATCGTCAACGGGGGACTCCCGAATTCCGACCCAGGAACCCCAAAATCAGGCCGATGACACGAACCCGTCTTGACGTGCCGATGTCCACTTAGCCGCGAGCCAACGGCGAGCGCCCCCATGAGCCGTCATTGACCCGCCACCCAACTCACCGTATTATCTGTCCCACGACCATGAACCCAACCACTCTCAACCTCGGCCTGCTCCTTACCCTGCCTCCCCACGGGAGGTCTTAGGCCGGGATCGAGTTGTTGACAGACAAACACCCACCCTGAGGCTTCTCCTGAAGTCTCAGGGTTTTTTCGTTGCTAATGACCAATGGGCGTTGATTACATACCAATTCGTTTGGAGCCGACGGTTTCCGATCAGGAGATTGAGGAGGCGGTACATCATCAGATCTTCGAAGTTCTGGAAGCGAGATTGACCCCAACAGAACTCAATCCTCTGGTTGAGGAGGAATTGTCAAAGCGAAGACCGCGACGCGCTCCATTCGACAAAGAGCGGACTCGGTTCGAGGACCTTTTGTTGTTCAAACGCGATTACCATCGAGTTTCGACGTTTACATTCTCACCCGTGTTCCCGGCTGAATGGCGAGTTCATGCCTATCGAACAATCCTCCCTCGTCAACTCCCGGATCTCGTTGATCAGTGGAGTGAACACCTTCACTTGGCCGCTGATGGACGCTATCGACGGTATCTGTTCGAGTGGTACGTCTATGAAACACGCGTTCAACTCGTTTCGATATGGGCAAATCTTCATGAGGCTGTGAGAGAGACTCAAGATCTCGACTTTCCCTGGACGCAGAAGAGCGAGTTTCGAGAGACGCGGGAATCTGTCCTGGCAGCCGATTCATGTCAGCTCGTCACTCTGCCTCGCTGGTCGGATTACCGAGATGTCGAGGAGCCAGCATCGCCAGAGACCGATGAACGATATCGAGACTTGCTGGCTGAGTATGAGAGATTGATACGTCTCATCCGGAGATGGAACAAAGACTCGAAGCGACCAATACAATTCCCCTCCGAGTGGATGGACGTGGCATGGGATGACTGGCTACACGCGACACTCGATCTATCGGAACCGTTCGAGTTTCTCAAATGGGCGACCCGCTGGTCTTCAGGCGGGTACGGCCTCTACATCGACTACTGAAGTGAATTCATCAATCCATCAACTCATCATCTGATCTACTCAAATGTCTGACAACATTACAATCTTCGATACAACACTCCGCGACGGCGAGCAGTCGCCCGGTTGCTCGATGTCCACGCCTGAGAAAATGGAAGTCGCCAAGGCGCTCGTGGATCTGGGCGTCGACGTCATTGAAGCCGGCTTCCCGATTGCCTCGCCGGGTGACTTTGAGGCGGTCAAGATGATCGCGGAAGCTTACGGCGACCGCACCACCATTTGCGGACTCGCCCGCTGTCGTGTCGAGGACATCGACCGGGCGTGGGATGCACTCAAGGAGGCACAGGACGTTCGCATCCATGTGTTCCTCGCCACGTCAGCCATTCATCGTGAGCACAAGCTCAAGATGGCCAAGGAGGAAATCCTCCGGCAGTCGGTTGAGATGGTGAAGTACACCGTCGACAAGATGGCCGCCCGGCCTGACATCACGACGCCGAACGTCGAGTTCTCGCCCGAGGACGCTGCTCGCACGGAACTCGACTTCCTCTGTGAAGTCGTCGAGCGCACGATCGAAGCGGGGGCAAAGACGGTCAACATCCCCGACACCGTCGGCTACGCCACGCCCAGCCACTTCTATCACGTCATCAAGACGCTCAAGGACAAGGTGTCCAACATCGACAAGGCCGTCATCTCGACGCATTGCCACAACGATTTGGGCCTCGCGGTCGCCAACAGCCTCGCGTGTGTCGAGGCCGGTGCCCGACAGATCGAATGCACGATCAACGGCCTCGGCGAGCGTGCGGGCAACGCGGCCCTCGAAGAACTCGTGATGGCCATCCGCACCCGCAAGGACTATTACGGCGTTACCACCAACATCGTCAGCGAGAAGCTGTACCCCACCAGCCGTCTGGTCTCCAGCATCACCGGCATGAAGGTCCAGCGGAACAAGGCGATCGTCGGGCAGAACGCCTTCGCCCACGAGGCGGGCATCCATCAGCATGGCATGCTCCAGAACGCCTCCACCTACGAGATCATGCGCCCGAAGGACGTTGGCTTCGTCGGCACCAACCTCGTGCTCGGCAAGCACTCAGGCCGTCACGCCTTCCGCGACCGCGTGGTGCAACTCGGCTACACCCTCGATGACGAAACCTTCCAGAAGGTATTCGAAGACTTCATCGCGCTGGCTGACAAAAAGAAGGACGTCTACGACACAGACATCACAGCCCTCGTCGAACAACGCTCACATCAGGCACCGACGACCTGGACGATGTCCAAGTTCCACGTCTTCGCAGGCATGGGCACGATCCCGACCGCGACGATCGCCCTCACCCACGAAGACGGCCACACGTCACAGGACGCCTCAACCGGCGACGGCCCGGTGGACGCCGCCTTCCGTTGCCTCGAACGCATCGTCGGCACCGAAGCAACGCTGAGAGAATACAACGTCCGCAGCGTCTCCAGCGGCAAAGACGCGATGGGCGAAGTCACGGTCGAGATCGACGCAAACGGCCGCACCTACCACGGCAAAGGTTTGTCAACGGACATCATCGAAGCCAGCGCCCTCGCCTACCTCCAAGCGTTGAACAAGTCAATCGCCACCAACGGCAACGGAAGAGAACCCCACACGTCACATGGGGTGTGATTGACCAGAATCTCGTTCTGAGTGAAGCCGACCTTCCCACATGTATGCTTGCGAAGAAATGTGCCCTGCACACGCAAGAGCAGGTGTCTCAGCCCTCGGCAAGATCTTTCAGGAAGCGAATTGCTGTTGCTTTGAGTTCGAATTCACCGTTGACGTGGTCGCCATTCGTGTACCGAATATCGACCTCGTACCTCACGAATCCATTGATGTCTTGTTCTTCATCGTAGGCGGTGATGAACTGGACAGCCTCATCGACCGACTGTAGCTGGCAGACTGAACCGTGCAATGTCCCCACCCGGATGCGATCAATCCCACGAGTTAGCGAGGATTCCAACTCTGAGATAAACAGAGTAATCTGATCGCGGGTCAGTTGATGAAACCTTCTTCGCAAGACAGATCGTTGAGATTTCGTCAATGCATCGTATGCATTGACCTTATCTTGTAGCACTTTCGTCGGAGTATCCTCGTCGAATGCGGCATCGATGCCCACACTTGCAAAGGCCTTCAACACGACTTCATACGGGCAGTACAAGAGAGAGAACCCGTGTGATTCCAGTTGGCGTCTGGATCCCTTGGTGTAGACACCTGCCAAGACGGCACCGAGAAACGGCTTGTGCTGAGAGTAAGTCTCGGCGAGAACCGTGATGGCTCCTTGGATTTCTTGAGCTTTGTTGCGCGAGTGTTTGGTGTATCGTCGCCAAGCGCTCTCGATGAAGGCTTTGGGGACTCCGATTTCGTCCTCTGAGCCGCCTTGCTCAAAGACGAAGTCCAAGTCATGATCGTTGCCTTTGTGATCTTTCCATTTGACAAGCTTGCGATTATTTCGGGCAGGACGTGGGTGCTTGACGTCGAGATACAAGCCGTGCTTTTTCGCGACTTGAGACAGCGGCCTATGCAGAATTTCCTCCAGCAGGTCACCGATGATCTGGCCAAACTTGTGGCTGGGAGAGAGTGCCATTCAATTATCCCTTGACCCAGAGTCGGCCTTCACACAGCGGCACGCGATGTTTGCGATTCTTCCATTTGACGTTGCGATCTCTGATTCGTTCGAACGTCCAATCTTCAAAGCCTGCCGCGATGGCCAATCTCCCCAGCCATTCATGGACAGGCACATAGACGCCGTAGGGAGCGGAGTCACCGACAACGAAGCAAATTGAACTGCCATCCATGCAGACTCGGCGCAAGTCTCGCCACACGATCGCGAGGTCATGGAAGTATGCTGCAACCATCAGGTGATAGTTCTTTTTGCCCCCTTTGCTTTGTCGAATCTCAGAAAGTGATTGTACGACTTGCCGGATTTCATCCTCAATAGGATGAAGCTCCTTGGATGTGAGCAGGTGATCAAGGTCGGTGTTTTTGGTCGTTGTGTGTTGCGTGCATGAGCGGACGAGGTGGGTTCTTACTGCTCCTTGCAGTTCACTCCACCCACCGATTTCCAGCATCAACATCATTTCAAGTCGTGTCGCATCAGCATAGTCATAATTATTCGGATAGGGGGGGGACGTGATGACAAGGGAGATGGAGTTGTCAGGGATGACCGTTGAGTTGCGTGCATCGGCTTGGAAGAAGATTGCGGGTGTCGCTGTGACTTTTGAATTGCCCATGTCGCGGGCGAACATTTTCGTCGCTGATGCAAAGGCATCGAACGGGTGTTGTGCAAGTTTCTTTGACTTGTTTGGGAGGACGTACTGCCATTGAGCCGTTCCCGCATGCGAAGTGCTGCGCAAAACGCTGATCAACGTGAGCCATGTCAACTCTGATGCCGGCGAACCATCAGCAAATGACTCATAGGCAGTGCGAATTCGATCCAGCGCATGCAGATGCTCTGGTGAGTAACAACGATGAATCAGGTCAGGGTATTCAGTGCTACTCGGTTTTCGCCGCTTGGCACTTGCCAGGACACGACCAGCAAACTCTCGGTATTGAGTGGGATCGCTATGACGAAGCAGCTTCGCACCCGCAATTCTCGCAACAAAGGGATGTGATTCGACTCCATAGCTAGAAACTCCCATGTCTTCTGCTGCCAGCAAGGTCGTTGCAGAGCCGGCGAAAGGGTCGAAGACCGTTGTCCCGTGAAAGTCTGACGAGTGATCGGAGATGACAGACTCAACCCATTTCGCTGAGAAGCCAGCGCTATACCGGTACCAGCGATGAACTGGTAATGACATGTTGTTTACAAAGGTTGAAGTGTGGTCGACCGGACGGTCAACTTCGAACAGCGTCAGTTGGTTTGACGTCATTATTCCAGCAAGACTTGAGATCGAAGAATTCTTGAGAGCGAGAGGATAACACAATCCCACGGATCGTGTCTTGGCAATGCCTTGTACGACTCCCATTTGCTATTCACCCCGACCTGACCTTGGTCACCAGGGGACGGAGCGCCAGCGCCATTCAGGGGTATCCGTGTATTCGAGAAGGATGGATTCGCCTGGGGCGAGGCGGATGGTGTGACCCGGGTGCAGGGGGCTGTCGAAGGTCTGGACGTTGCCTTCGGTGTCAGCCAGTGTCCACGCGGAGACAGTGCCCGGTTGGGTGATCATGATCTCGATGCTTGTGTTGTGTCGGTTGGTGACTGCCTGTCTGGGTTTGGGAAGTGGCGGTGTGGTGATCGAGAAGCCTTTCGCGCGTGCTGTGATGATGCGGTCGGTGGGGTGGTCGGCGTGATTGGTGACGCCGTTGGGCAGGCGGCCAGCGATCACGAGGTTGTCATGCGACGGTTTTTCAAACACGAGATCATGGCCGGGACTCGTTTGGGCAGCACTGAGCTCCAGCAGGTTATCTGCTCCATAGATGCGAGCCCCGATGGCATCCACGATCCCCTGCCCGTCCATCGCTGCCCGGATGCGATTGTTCGTCACGTGTGCATGGTCGTCGGGTGTACCCAGTTGCAGGTGCGTTCGGCAGAGATGCAGAAAGGGGGCATCGACCCAGTTGTTTGAGCAGCGACCGGTCAGCAGCAATGCGGTCCGGCAACCGACGACCTCCATCACCGTGATGCGATTGTCGTTCAGCGATCCCTGAGTGCCGTNNTGCCGTCCAGCCAGAGGCCGGTCCCCCGCCAGTCGTGCTCAGGGTCGAGTTCGTTGTCGAACGCTTCTCCCCCTTTCCAGGAACCACCGCCACCCACGAGAGCATTGATGTGAATCGAAGTGGTGGTGAAGACTTGAAACCGGTCCGGTCCGGCAGCTGACGGCTGAATGTGCAAGGCGGCCCCGTCCGAGTTGCAGGAGATGATGCCGAACTTGTAATGGCAGCTCATCTGCGAATCCATGACGATCGCGTCCCCTTTTTGAGGCACGTACTGAATGACGTACTCGCCCCCGTCGACCCGGAAGTCCTGCATCCAGGGAATCCGCAGCGTCTCCTGCAGGAAGTAGACCACTCCCTGATTCTCGTCGAACGTGAGGTTGCCGCCCGCGATGAACACGTCCTGCGTCGTCTCCTTCGCACGATCAAACGCTTCCTGCAAACCGGACGTTCTGGTGCCGGGAGTGTGCGGTCCAAAGTCGCCCCCATCCTGCGGCCCGCGAGGAGTGACCACGAGGTATCCCAATTGGTGCATGCGGTCCACGTCGATGTTCTGTGACGTGACGGTCTCTTCCTGCGCATGGAGTGTTGCGGGGCCGATCACCAAGGCCACAATCATTCCGATGCGCTTGCTTGCACGATTCGCCGAGTGAGACGCATGACGATCAACAATGGGGACAATCATTCGCATGGTTGGACCTGTTTTGGAATGACGGTGGGGCACGGGTGATGTAGGCTATGTTGACAGGGCATCCTCAGCAACGGGCAGTCCGTCCGTCGCCGTGGAGTTAACCTCAACTGGACGTCACTCTCATGGCGAGCAATTACACGCACATCGTTGATCTTGCTGAAGAGGTCGAGCTTCCGGAAGACGGAATTCTCACGCGGACGTTGTTCAATGATGACGACGTGAAGGCGGTCATCTTCGGCTTCGGACAAGGCGAGGAACTCTCGGAGCACACCGCTTCGATGCCGGCTGTCCTGCACTTCCTTGAGGGAGAGGCCGTGCTGACGTTGGGGGACGAGACGGTCACCGCGACGCCCGGGACATGGATTCACATGCCAGCCAACCTGAAGCACAGCGTTCAAGCGACAACACCGGTGAAGATGTTGCTGCTGTTGATCAAGAAGTGAGTCCCCCCCCCCCGGTTGCGGACCTTGAGTGATCCACCACTATGTCACTCACATGGATGCATGCATTGAGACGCCGGGAGAATCGGCCGCCGTCACTGGGGGGGCTTTATGGTGCGGTGACGCTCCGTTGAAGGCCGGGGGCGATTGTCGCTCCCAGACCGGATTCCAACTGGAAGGCGATTTGCTCGCAGCCCTTGTCCTTGAGCAGGCCAGCAACAGCGATGGCATGTTTTTCAACCTTGTCCAGAGGCGGACGCCAGTTGATGTATACCTGCCGGCCAACCCGCGTCGTTGACAAATCCTCTGCGGTCACGGCTCCGGACGCCACGAGTTTCTCGATCGTCGACAAAATCTCACCGGCGACCCGTTCATCCTGTGCGACGGCGGTGACGGTCAGTGAGGCTGGCTGGGTGCGGTCTTTCCCTGCGAAAGGCAACACGTCCGGGGTAACCTGGACACCCGTCGTCGCCTTAATGAGTTCTGGTGCATCCGTATCAAACGTGGCTTCAATGAAGTACGCCGTCCAGCCCTCATCGGGCTCTGGCACGTCTGCTGTATAAGTTCCATCGTCGTTGGGCAGAAGCTCCGTGCTGACGTACTTGGGCCCCAGCGTTTCCAGGCGAAAGTCGCGAGCCAGTGGATTTGTCGCCTGCCATAACAATACCTGCTGTGGTGCCTGAGAGGCGGTTGCATGGAGCGTGCCGTCGTCCTCGACCGACCACGTCAGTGAAGGAATCGGCTTGTCATGAAGCACCAGCCAATAGAAGGCGGCCAGGCTGTCGTACACATCGGAGTTCCCCAATCCATGGTTCGTGTTCGGGATGTAGCGCAGAGATTTGGGTTCCGGGAGATCCTCCCAGTAAAACCTTGACGAGTCCGGAAGGAAGAACTGATCGCCTGCCGCATTGATCACATACTTCGGCATGGTCAGTCGCTCGAAGTACGTATGGGGATCAACCTCTGCCATGAGTTCGGCGTATCGCGGCTCATCGAGGCGTGACAGAATCCGATGTCGCACATAGTCACCCACGGAGGGAGCCCAGAATCCGTAGGCAGCGAAGTGATGGGCCAGCGAATCGCGGGAGTTGGACACGTCGATCACAATCGGCATCATGCCGACCACTCGGTCATCTACGGCACCGGTTAGCCACGTCGTCCACCCCCGCTTCGATCCGCCGGCGACGACAAACTTGTTGACCGTTCGTTTCCCCCCATCGTCCGACGCCATGAATTCCGTCACCGTATCCATCGCACGGACGACACTTTTGACCATCGGGCAGCGAGCCAGCCAGGTGGCGTCACCTGTCGCCATGAACTGGTCCCATGTATAGCCAATAAGATTGTCTTCTCCGCGTTCCTCACCATCGTTGTGAAAGATCAGTCGTTGATTGGGGATCATCCCGAGTTCTGCGACAACGGTCCCCGTCGAAGTGGCCAGTGCCGCCATGCGCGGATCGGGGTTTGTCGGTGCTTCCGAGTCATTGGAGCCCCCTCCAATCATGACGAACCCGGTTTCCGATTTGAGTTCGTGTGGAACCGTCAGCCGGATCCAATGTTGCCATTTCGTCCGATTGACATCCTGAGTCGTTCGCCAGGTTTGCGAAACCATGTCGATCACCACGAACTGATGCGTGTCATGGGACGTTGAACTGACGACGTTCCACTGGTAGGAGTCGTCAGGAGCATTGACGTAGCGGTCAAATCCGGTTTCGCCGGCAGACGTACTGCTGATCTGGATGAGGAGAGCAGTGAGAAGCAGGAGCGAGAAACGTTGGCAGCTGTTCATCGATTTCATTCCGGGGTGCTTGACCCTTGATCTGAACGTAACGTGCTTGGGGCTTTCGCGAATTGCTCCCATCCGCGCGTCGAACGATCACGGCAGCGTCTTGCGGTTCATCCCACCTGTGATGACGGGCCATCCTCAATGAGGGGCTGCATCTTCGAAGTGTCGCTCAACGATCCGTTCCATTCAGCAGATTTGGACCACTAGCTTGGGCCGCTGCTGGAGAGCTCAATGATGCCGAGATCGCTGCTCTCGCCTTTCACGACGGTGATGGTGTTTTGCGACTTCTCCGGGTCTGCGTAGGCCCCTTCGAATTTGTCGTAGGAGACAAGTCCGATTTCCAACCATTGAAACGTGAGCTTGTAGGTTCCTTCCGGCAGACCGTCACCCGATTCGTATGTTGTCAGCTCAAAGCGGCCGTCCTGATTCGTCATCGTCGACAGTTTGTATTTGATTGCTGTCGATTCTGAGGCCGGATAGCAATCAACCTGCACGTATTGTGCGGGCTGACCGTCGATATGCACTACTCCGGTGACGGGGTTCGGTTCAAACAGACGCTCGCCACGAGGTCCGCTGCCACAACCGATCAGCAGCAGCATGATGATGACAGAAAGACATCGTGTAACGATCGACATGCCGATCCTCGAATACGCAAAAGTGAAAACTGGCTCACAACGGATTGCGACAGATCAAGCGATGTGAGCTTCGCCTGATGCGGGACATTTGTCAGACAGTGCAGTCGACCGCACCTTGACGAGCGACCGTGACTCGTGAACCGGTAATCGTGCAACTTGCGATCCATGCCGGCGCCGGAGAGATTCCAGAATCCGGCTCGTCGTAAACTTCATCGAGCGCTTCAACAAGCAGATGCGGGCATCAGGTCCCGCATCTGCTTTTCGCTGTTGAAGCTCGGCAAACTCAGAAGTTGCCACCAACCTCGCCACCAGCTCGCGAGATCAGGCTTGACATGATCACGCCACTGATGTTTTCACTCAGGAAGTGGACGGAACCATCACCCAGAAGTGCCTGGGCACCGCCGGTGTGCCATGAGTACAAACCAGCTGCGTCCTGCAAGGCTTGATGGGGATTGGTCTTTGCATTCGAGCAGTTGACGGAACAGGGGCCGAACCAGTCCGTCCCGTTCCCACCGTCGTAGGGCCGGCCGGTCAGCTCCCAGTTTCCACCGAAGGGATCGACCCAGGCGCCGCCGGAGACGAGGTCCTGCATAAACGCTTCATCGAGTGGAGCCGCAATCTCAACTTTGTCGCGGCCACGGTACAACGCATTTCGCGAGGCCAACTCACCGATCATCATGGTGTTGGAAGTACCGTCGGACAAATCGCGGATTCGTCCGCCTTCGGGAAGCTCATCAAGCAGGCCCAGCGCCACATTGAAGATCGCCCCCTTACCCCAACCTTCAAGTGGATCTGTATAGGTGGAGGTGTTGTAAGCGATGTTGAGGAATTCTTCCCGAACACGAGTGGTGGGCACGTAGTCGATGGCACCCGCATTGTTAAGGTTCAGGTCGAGGGTGCTGAGCCCAATTCCCGAAACCAGAGCAGCCGGAATTGAATACGTGACACCGTCGTCGCCTCGCGGGCTCGACGGACACAGGTAGGCTTCGATGTTCGCCTGTCCCGCGACCGCATTGACCGGATCCCAGGCGCTGGCATTGAAATCGTACTGTTCATAAACGTTGACCTGATCAATATAAGGCAGAATTGCCAGCGACCAGACGTTTGACGTGGTCGTCCCGCCATATCCACCGCCGACCGGAGCCAATGAGCTGAAGAGCGCGGGGATCGGAAAACGGTTGTAGACATCGTGGTAGTTATGCAGGGCGAGGCCCATCTGCTTCAGGTTGTTGCGGCACTGAGTCCGGCGAGCTGCCTCTCGCGCCTGTTGCACGGCCGGCAAAAGCAGAGCAATCAGGATGGCGATGATCGCAATCACCACCAGCAGTTCGATCAGGGTGAAGCCCTTTGAAGGCTTCGTGGAACGAGCAGTCATCTTTGAATCTCCGGAGCGTAGGGACAGAAAGTCTGCCGGAAAAATCCGCGCAGGTACGAATAAGAGACGTGTAGAACGCACGTATTAGACACCACTTCGCTGGTCCATTAACCAGCGGTTGCAAGCGCCTCCCCCAAGAGGTGGGTCGACCTTTAAGGGTGGGAAGATCAGTGCAACGTTGATTATTGTGATTTGCGTTGAGTACCTTGTCAACCGTCCAGTCAGTAAGAGTGAGGTGCCATTTCGCGGAGGAGCCTGTCCAAACCTGCTGGTGTGGCACGTCGCAGGACTTCCCTGACACCAGGGCAATCGCACGTCCAATGTAGCTGCCAGAATTCAGCCGTCACGTCTCTTGCCATCGACGAAATCTGAACTCTGGCGAGTCCAGCTACAGAACGCATCTGCGTTTTTCGGCCAATTCGGGCGACTTGAACATGCGATTGCCTTGCCCCGGACTCGGCTCCAGTCGGTGAGTTGACCAATGGGGAATCGGCCGGCATGGATCTCGTCGTTTGAGGCTGGGGCAATCGTCCGGGTCATTCGGACACTTCGAACGCCTGCGAAGACGCCGACAGACTCATCGATCTCACTCTTCACAGGCGTTTCGCATTCCGTCCAAGTCACTGATGCGGACCTTCAGCACTTCAACGGTTTGCTTAGCGCCGGAGAAGGCGATGAGCAGATGGCCGTCGTGTTCGAGGACGTGGGGGTAGTCGATGCGGCGACCGCCGACGAGTTTGAGCATCGTGTGGAACACTTTGCCGTCGTCGCTGAGTGAGATCGTCATCGGGTCGCGTTTGCGGGGCTTGGGGTTCGAGACGAGCACAAAACGTCCGTCGCTGAGTTGCAGGCCGTGGATTTTGGACGTCGCGTCCGGGAAATTGGTCTTCACCGGTCGACTCCACGTGCGGCCGTCATCGGTCGAGAAGGACCGATACAGGTAGCCACTCTTGCGGTTGTCGCGAAACAGGGCCATGAGGTTGCCGTCCGGCAGCGCCCACCACAGCGGCTCCTCCGCCGAGAGTTCGCTGCCCGAGCCGAGAACGGGGTACGACTCCCACTGGTCGATGTCGCGTGTGCCGCCGACGAGGAACTGGACCCCGACTTTCTTGTAGTCCCATGTGCGCCGAGACATCATCCACTGGCCGGAGGCGATCTGCTTGGGCGGGAAGTTGTTGATCGTGTTGTCGGAGATCACGCCGAGGTCTTTCCAGGTGTCGTCCGGTTCGAGACGGAATGCGTGCATCTCCAGACTCGGCCCGAAAAAGCCGGCGGCCTCGTCGAGCGATGCAAGCGCGAGAAGTTCGCTGTCCCGCTGCCAGAAGCCGCGCGAGATGTACCGGAACCCCGCTTCGCTTCGCGTGCCGTAGTGAGGCGAGTCGGGTCCCGACTGGGGCGGCACCGGCGAGAGAAACTGCGGCTCACTCCAATTCAAACCATCCGGACTTCTCGCAAACTTGACCCGCTGTCCGACACGGTCTTCAACGCCCGGTCCATCACTCCACATGGCCCAGAACTCGCCGTCGTGATGCACGAGGTAGTTGTGTTGATTGACCCCCCCGCTCTCATAGTCGGCCTTCTGTCGCGTCGTCTCCCGGACCGGCACGCTGCGATCACCACGCACATCACTGATCACCGCATACTCAGCCGGCACCTGCGGCAAGTGATCAAAGTCGATCGCCTGTGACTCCCCCGGCACCCAAGCCCCCCGCAACATCAACTGCGACTGCGGAGTCAACACCGGATGCGGATGACTCAGATCGAACGCGTCGGTTGATTGGTCGTCAGCCTGTGTTCCAATGGGCGTGACCAGCGAGATCGCCAAAAGGAGGATTACGAAAGTTCTTTGCATGACATCGTTTCGACGTTGATAAGGAGGTGCAGTTGAGAGTCCGCCCGTGAGACGAACTGCATCGTATCGAAGCCGAGGAGGAGTCGAAAGCAGTGATGAATCGGGCGTGCATTCACATCGGCCGCGCAACCGCTCCGCATTGGTTCAGAGAGAGCAGTCTCTTCGCCAGGGCGCATGAGCATGTTTCGTGCGTCCCCCCGTTGTTTGTCGGCCACTCTGAATCGTGATGCGGCACGGGCAGAGCAGCGGTTGCAACCACAGACAAGCAGCGGACATGGCCGTATCGCCTGACGAACAATGCCTCTCGGCTTCGGGCCGGCCGGCCCATCTCTTTTTCGGTTGATCGCTGATAATCAGTCAGACGAGCAGCAACTCAAACGCATCACGCTGATGTCGAGGCGGAGCGAGTTTCGCTCAGTCTTGTTCGGTCTTTGCCAACGTGCGCTTCACTTGTCCGGTCGAGGGCATACGCGCAGACATTCCCGGAAGACTTTCAGCAGGCGGCTTTGAAAGCGGTACGGGTTCCAGGCGACTGCGATCGTGCGCATCGGTTTGGGGCGAGTCAGTGAGCGGTAGATGCGGCGGTCGCTTTGGTCGCGCCGGCGGGCCATCGCGGGGATCATGGAGACGCCGTGATCGAGTGAGACCAGTTCCTGCACCATCGTCAACTGGCTCGTGCGTTCGACGGCGACAGGCTGGACCGACCGCTGACGACAGAACGAGACGATGTTGTCCGACAGGCAATGGGCTTCATCAAGGAGTACGAAGGGGTATGGCTCCACATCGCTGACGCGGATGCGTGACTTGTCAGCCAGTGGATGCGCGGGGGGAAGCACGAGCAGCAACTCTTCCTCGAACAACTCTTCGACTTCCAGATACTTCGCAGGGATCGGCAACGCGACAATCGCCAGATCGATCTCACCTTGCGTGCAACTCTTGAGCAGATTGTCGGTCGTGTGCTCCTGCACGGTGACGGTCGCTTTGGGATGAGCTGCTGAGAAGCGTCTGAGGATCTCCGGCAGAAAGTACGGAGCGATGGTAGGGATCGCTCCCACACGGATTCGCCCGCTTTCCCCGTCGTCCGTAATCTCAGCTTTCGTATCCTCCAAGATAGAGAGCACCTGCTGAGCCCGTGCCTGCAGAAGCGACCCGGCATCGGTCAGTGAAACGGACCGCGTCTTGCGTTCAAACACCGGCTGACCCAGTTCGCCTTCCAGTTTCTGGATCGATCGGCTGAGCGCCGGCTGTGAGACCATCAACTCCTCAGCCGCCCGCGTGAAGTTGCCTCGCTCAGCGACCTTGAGGAAGTACCGCAATTGATCCAGTTCCATGACGTCAGTTCCCAAATGAGTGATGCGTACTGTGCATGGAGTGTATCAAGTAAATGCATTGGATGTATCAGTCAGGGCTGCCAATAATCACGATATGACAGCTGAGGTGTTCACGGCTTCAGCGTCACTTTTCGCTCACAACTCAGGAGAAATCATGAACACCAGGACTCAACTCTCAAGTATCACGACGGGTCTGGCGATGCTCTGCCTCGCCACAAGCGTGTCCGCTCAAAACCCGCATGGTCATCCGACTGACAAGTCTCAGAGTCACGGAGGCGAGCAACCGCCAGCCGCCAGCAAATGTCCGGTGACCGGGGCAATCCAATACTTCACCGCACTCAAGGACGCATCCATGCATGCAACTTCCGGTGCCAACACCTCAGCGGGGGCTATGTCGATTGGCGACTGGTGGCCCAACCAGTTGAACCTCGAAATCCTGCACCAGAACTCAGCGCTGAGTAACCCGATGGGGGCTGACTTCGATTATGTGAAGGAGTTCGAGTCACTCGATCTGGAGGCTGTCAAGCAGGACCTGAAAGAGTTGATGACCACTTCTCAGGACTGGTGGCCGGCTGACTATGGTCA
>JAGQPX010000164.1 GCA_020426505.1 Planctomycetaceae bacterium
CCGGAGTTCACCGGTCGTGTCTGCCCGGCTCCGTGTGAGGGCTCGTGCACGTTGGGCATCAACGATCCTCCGGTCGCCATCAAGACAATCGAGCGAAGCATCGTCGATCGCGGCTTTGAGGAAGGGTGGATTGAGGCTCACCCTCCGCACGAACGGACCGGCAAAAAAGTCGCTGTCGTCGGCAGTGGACCAGCCGGGCTCGCAGCTGCCGCTCAGCTCAACAACGCAGGACACCTTGTCACCGTCTTTGAGCGTGCTGACCGTCTGGGGGGCCTGTTGATGTACGGCATCCCCAACATGAAGCTGGAGAAGGAACGCGTCGTCGAACGCCGTATCCAGCTGATGAAGGACGAAGGCGTGAAGTTCGTCACCAGCTGTGAGATCGGCAAGGACAAGCAGGCGGACGAACTGAAGGACGAGTTCGACGCCGTCATCCTCGCCACCGGTGCGACCCGCCCTCGCGATCTGTCGATTCCCGGTCGCGAGTTAGGCGGCATCCACTTCGCAATGGAGTTCCTCACCGCCAACACCAAAAGCCTGCTCGACTCGAAGCACGAGGACGGCAACTACATCAACGCGGCTGGCAAAGACGTGATCGTGATTGGTGGTGGCGACACGGGCACCGACTGTCTCGGCACGAGCATGCGTCACGGGTGCCGGAGCCTCATCAACTTCGAGATTGTCCCACAACCGCCCGAAGCACGAGCAGCCAACAACCCCTGGCCCCAGTGGCCCCGCATCTTTCGCGTCGACTATGGCCACGCCGAACGAAAGGCCGTCTTCGGCGACGACCCCCGTGAGTTCTCAATCGAGACGGTCGAGTTCACAGGCGACACCGATGGGAACGTCACCGGCCTTACGACCATGCAGGTCGACTGGTCCAGGCCGGTCGAGAATGGCCCGCCCTTCAGCCGCGTCGAAGGTTCGGAAAAGCACTGGCCGTGCGATCTGGTGTTCCTCGCGCTCGGCTTCCTCGGCCCGGAATCACCCGCAGCCGAGCAGTTGGGTGTCGACATCCGCGAAGGACGTGGCGGCATGAGTTGGTACACCGGCGAGTACGGCAAGTACACGACAAACGTGGAAGGTGTCTTCACCGCAGGCGACTGCCGACGTGGTCAGTCCCTCGTCGTCTGGGCCATCAACGAAGGCCGCGAAGCAGCCCGCGAGTGCGATCGCTATTTGATGGGAGTGACGCAGCTGCCCTGACAACCACTTGCGGTAAGTCGCCTTGCCGAATCACTGTCAGGGAATGGTCACTCTTCGGAGAACCAGTCTTCATCAATGTGGAGAGACCACACGTCGTTGTCGAGAGGGCGGGCGTGGCCGCCGGCGATCCAGAGTTTGTCCTGAAACACGAACGTCGAGTGCTCGTGACGTTCTTTCCACTGCGTCTCGGTTTTGAGCTGTTTCCAGTCCTTGCCGTTCTTCGAGTACCACACGTCGCCGAGGTTCGTTGACGGGTGATTCGACCAGCCGCCGAGGACCCACATGTGATCGCGATAGACGGCTGAGGAGAACCAGAGACGCGGGCTCCACGGAGCGGCGTCCGTTTCCTGTCGCCAGTTGACGCCGTCCGCTGAACTCCAGACGTCGTTGAACGCCTGATACTCCGGCACATAATTGCCACCCCCGAAGACATAGATGCGTCCATTCAGCACGGCCGCCTGATGATAGGCTCGTGGTTCCCAGTCGGCATGGTCTGTGGCGAGTGTCCACTCCTTGCCATCGCTCGACGACCAGACGTCGTTCTTGAGACTCAATTCATCTCCGAAGTAGTAGTTCTCTGTGCCTCCGAGTATCCACATTTTGTCATCGTGCACGACGAGGGCTGCGGCCAGTCGGGGTGACCAACCGGCGTTGTCGGTCGTCTGATCCCACTGCACGCCGTCGGTCGACGACCAGACCATGTTGCTGGCCGAGTGACCGGGCAGTCGTCCGTTGTACCAGCCGCCCATGAACCACATGCGATCGCGAAATGTCACCGACATCGACAGGTCGCTGTGCTTCCAGGGTGCGTTGGGCTCAACGAGTGTCCACGTCTTTCCATCCGGCGAACTCCAGACATCGCGCGGCGGTGCCTCGTACGAGTTGAACCACCCGCCGAAGATCCACAACTTGCCGTCATGGACGAGTTCACCCTGCGAGTCACGCGGCTGCCACGCTGCCTCTTCCGTGTCCCGTACCCAGTTGGGAGCCGGTTTGTCTGCATGGGCAGATTCAACGGCAGCCAGATTTATCGCCAGAACGAAGGCGAAGGACACGATCACTCGTTGAGAACACATTGGCATGGATACGGCTCAATGGATGGATATTCCGAGAGGATTCACGACTGCAATCGCTCGTGGATGACGGTTGCTACGTCGTCGGTTGCGACTTCCTGCTGATCGCCGGCTGTGAGGTCCTTGAGCTGCCATTGACCAGCGGCAAACTCATTCGAGCCGGCGATCAGAGCGAATCGGAACCCCTTGCGATCGGCGTATTGCAGTTGTTTTTTGAGAGCCTTTGTCTGCGGGTACACCTCGGTCGCGATGCCCCGGCGCCGCAACTGACGGGCCATTCGGAGGTACTCGCCCGCATGGGTTTCGTCGAACAGCACGATCAACACCGTGGCAGGCGTCGAGGCTCCTTCCAGCTTTCCCAGTTCCTCCATCGCAGCGATGAGACGGTCAAGTCCAAGGCTCGCACCGACGCCGGGCAGGTGTTGCTTAGTGAACAGCTCCGCCAGATTGTCGTATCGGCCTCCCGAGCAAACGCTGCCGATACCGGGCAGATCATCAAGGAACGTCTCGTAGATGGTGCCCGTGTAATAGTCCAATCCACGCGCGATCGAGACATCGAGCGCGACCCGCTCTGGATCGACACCGGCTGTCGCGACTGCGTCGAACAGTTCACGGAGTCGATTCACCCCTTGCATGCCTCTTTCGTTACGATCAAGCAGCGACTCAACCTGATTCAGTACGTCAGCTGGCGGGCCGGTCAACTCAGCGAACTTGAGGACCGCATCGGCCTGCGACTCAGTCATGCCGTCCAGAGTCAGCAGTTCGTTGATGACACCCTCGCGTCCGATCTTCGGCAACTTGTCGAGCGCCCGCAGGACACCCGTCGACTGGTCGGCGAGGTTAAGCGTCTCCAGCAGTCCGTTGAGAAGTTGTCGATGATTGACCCGGACCGTGAACCGTTCGAAGCCGATGCTCGTCATCAGATCGTGAATGACCAGCAGCGTTTCGATGTCCGCGATGTTGGAGTCGGTGCCGATCGTGTCGAAGTCACACTGGATGAACTCTCGAAACCGTCCCCGCTGCGGCTTCTCAGCCCGCCAGACGGGAGCGATGTGATACCGCTTAAACGGAGTGCCAATGTCATTCAGGTGCTGAGCTGCGAAGCGGGCGAACGGAATCGTGAGGTCGAACCGCATGGCGACGTCGCGGTCTCCCTGATCCTGAAACCGAAACATCTGCTTGTCCGTCTCGTCACTCCCCTTGCCGAGCAAGATCTCGCTGTACTCCAAAGCGGGCGTGTCGATGGGACTGAATCCGTAGCTTCGGTAGACCTCCCGCGCTGTCGCCATCAGTTCCTCTCTCGCGAGTGCCAGACCCGGGAGCGAATCGCGGAAGCCCTTGAGAGTCTGCGGTTTGATGAGTTTGGACACGGTGGCAATTGAGTTTCAATGAGTGATGAACACGAGATGCTGGGCATCTCGCCTGCGTAGTGCATTCTGAATGCTTGCTCGACAGCGAATCAGACACTGCTCAGCACAGGAAGTTCGAGATCCTTCGCAGACTTCGGCGGTTTGGGGATCGGGAACTCATCCGGCAGCACGGCTTCGGCGTACTCCCAGAGTTGCTCGGGAGTCTCGAAGAACTTGTCGTAGACCGCATCGTCCTCGAACTCGCATTCGTCGGTCGTGTAGTCGCGGCAAATCTGCGGGCGGGTCTCATAGATGCCGCACATGTTGTCTTCGCGAATGTGTTTGCAGTCAGCCATGACCATCAGGTACCACGTCTCATCCTCGACGAAGATCGCCACGTTGCCGTGAATCATGTACCAGCGAATGTGGTCGAAGTCCTGTTTGGTGTCCGGCGTGTCGATCGGCAGTGCGAAGTAACGACAGCACTTCGCAGTGCAGTAGTCACAAGCAACCTCGCCCGGCTTGAGGTCCTTACGTCTCATCTTCTGACGGTTCATCCTGACTGATCTCTCCTGAGTGCTGAGTCTCGCGTGTGGGAGGCGATCGGCATCGCTGGATGGCAGTGTAGTGAGTCGAGGATGGGCTGTGTATCCCCCCGTTGACCCGGCTCTAGGGTGTCTCGTAGGATGGAAAGTGAGCAAGGGGCGGAGTTCGGCGGCGGTAGAGTCGTCAGGAGTTGCAGAATCGGATCGACCGGAACAATTCGGCAAACCGCAGCGTTTCCTGCCTCTTGCCAAAAAGTCGTGTTAACACCGGCTGCGAGCCGATGGAAAACGAAACGGGTCCTGTTGCCTGATACAATCTACCGGTTCTCGTTTCTGCCGGTCCTCACGCCCAACGCGCCGCAGGTTGATGCATGCATACTCTCAGTAAAGTCCTGCTTGGATTCGTCGCCGTGCTGGCCATCGTGGCGATGTTCCTCACGTCGATGTTGTTCGACGCCCGGAACGAGTGGCTGAAGCGCGTCACGGAACGTCAGGAGAAGATCGCAAAGCTCGAAGAGGATGTCCGCAAGAAGTCTCTGGTGGTCACCGATTTACAGAATGAAGTGAACCGCATCATGTCCAATTGGGGCCGCTCGTGGGAAGTGCAGCCTCAGAACGTCAGCCTGCTCGACGCTGAAAGCGGCACGGTGAGTCTTGGGATCGGACTGAGCAACGGATTCGCTGTTCGAGAGAATGCTGCACGGCAGGCGGACCCCAACTACCCTTACCCGACAATCCACCTGTTCGGTGCATCGCAGGATGGAGCTTCCAATTATCTTGGCGCGTTTCAGGTGACAGAAGTCCAGGGGGAACTCTCTGCTGCCCAATTGATCCGTCGACCGCTTCCCGGCGAGGTCAATTCCTGGCAGGAACTGGCAGCAGGAGGTGTGCGCGTCTGGAACAACGTCCCCAGTCACTGGCTGGACCTGAATGTCCGGTATCAGGGACAGATCGCAGAGGCCCGACAGGACGTCGTTGACATGGAAGCCAAGCTCGCGACCCTCGATGTCCTGATCGCCAAGTCGCAGAATCGTCTCGCCCGACGGATGGCTGAGTTGGAAGGGGATGACGACCCGGTCGCGGGGGCAAGTCAGGATGTCATCGTCGGACTTGTGCAGACGCTCCGCAACGAGGACACCGAACGGAATCAGCAATTGCAGGTTCTCGATCAGCTGCGACATGAGTATCATGCCAAATACAACGCGTTGATTGATCTGCTGGAGCAGAACCGCAACCTGGAGAACCAACTCCCTCAGCCGACGAACTCCAGCGAGCCTTCGCTGATTCAGCCGACGGCGGGACGTCTGGAAGAGTCGTCGACGACACGCTAGTCTCCGGTTAATGCGTCAACGTGTTGCAAGTAGTCAGGTGAATGGCGGACAGTCATTTCGACTGGACCGGGATGGCGATGGAGTCCGTTCGCAACGTTGATGCGAACACGGAGGCAATGCACAGACCATGGGAATCGAGAGCCGCGATTACCTGCGAAACGACGACGGCCCACGCTCCTACGGCGGCTCAATGACCGGCACCGACGTCGTCAAGAACCTGATCATCGCCAACGTGATCGTGTTCGTGCTGCAATTGCTGACCGCCCGGACGGGCGTGGTCGAATCCTGGCTGGCGCTTGGACCGGAGGATGTCACGCAGAAGTTTCAGGTCTGGCGATTGTTGACATACGCCTTCTGTCACTCGCCGTCATCGATCTTCCACATTCTGATGAACATGTACATCCTGTATGTGACAGGACGTCGCATTCAGGTGTACTACGGACCGAAAGAGTTTCTGCTGTTCTATCTGGCTGCGGCCATCCTTTCCGGCGTTGGCTACGTCGTGATGGAATTGGTGCTCGGACATGCCGGGTATGCCATCGGCGCTTCGGGAGCCGTTGCTGCCGTATTCATCGTCTATGCCATGCGCTATCCGCGCGAAGAATGGTTGATGTTCTTTGTCATTCCAGTTCAGGTGAGATGGCTATGCATCTTCTTCATTCTATTTGACCTTCACCCGCTCCTGTTGGAGCTAGGAGGGGCTGGCGGGATGACCGGCATCGCGCACGCGGCTCATTTGGGGGGATACCTCTTCGGCTTCCTGTATGAGCGCAATAACTGGCGGCTCAGCGGTCTGATCTCCGGCGTCTCAACGAACAAGTTGAAACTGCCAAAGCGGCGTTCTCACCTCAAGGTCTATGCGCCGGAAGACGAGTCAGCCGACCTCGAAGCGCGTGTGGACGAATTGCTCCAAAAGGTCCATGAACAGGGCGAATCAAGTTTGACCGACGAAGAGCGAGCCCTGCTCACCGAGGCCAGCCGTCGCTACCGCACGCGACTGTGACGTCCTCTCGTCGTAGCTGGATTCGCCAGAATTCAGCCTCTTCTTGTCATCGAAACTGAAACCGTCTGAACTCTGGCGAGTTCAGCTACGCTCGTGTCATGCCCGGAATGAGCAATTCGATCTCATCTTCGATGCGCTGATGTTCAGCAGGCAGGGTCGATTGTCGCCGGAGGCAGAGTTCTTCCAGCCGATCAAGCGTGCGCTCGTTGAGGTCCGGGATGGGGAAATCACGCAGCACGGTTCCACTGATGTCGAGCGCGACCCCTCGCCACTTCGCATTGGCGCGGAACCAGTCTTCGGCCCAATGAGAATTGAGGATCGCAGTGAGCGCGGGGAGCGACACGGATGACGCATCGGTTGATTGCACGATGTTGGTAGAGAAACCCACGTAGGTCGGCGTCTCGGCGTAGACGAATCGGGGGCGGCGTCCCATCTGCACGGCGAGAATCCGCGGCGCGTTGAACAGTCGCTCCCGTCGTGGCCAATGCAGATGCCACCATGCGATCGTTCCCCGACCGACCTCACGCCTGCGTTCCAGGAACGGCCGCACAGGTCGGAGGTGCTGAGCGATGTGCGGCCGTACGTCGATGTCGGGTGACGTTTGCGGGGTCAAGTAAAGCAGCCAGTGCGTCGGCTCCTCCGGAAGTTCGTACCTCCCCAGAGACCGCGTTGCGTAGTACGGGCGAATCAGTGACCGCTCCGCTTCAGATAGTTCGAGTCGTTCGACCTCATCGGCGGTCAACACAAAGACGCCGCTGCCGACATCGAGTTGGTCATTGCTCTCGGTCGCCATCTTGCGAGTGACAAAAGGCGGATTCTCCGCAATGCCCTGACGCACATCGAACACGTCTCCCAGTCGAGTCCCTGAGTTTCCCTGTTCGGTAGCGGACGAATCGACGACCTGCAAACGTCCGCGATCGAACAGTGACTCCTGCCGGCGACGCGATTCAATGATCTGATGCCCCAATGTGGTCTGGGGTGGCAGGGTCAGAAGCGAAGCGGATGGCCCTGCCCAACCGTCGTCGAGCTGCCCCCTCTCAGAGAGATGTGACAGCATGGCCTGCACGTCGTCACAACATGAGAGGTCCAGGATTTGACAGTCCCTCTCCGATCGTCCTTTCTGAACCTGCAGAATCATGTGCCGGCCGCTGACACCTTGGAACAGCGGAGAGTCGCCAAGCAGATCCAGTTGCAGAACGGTCGTCTCTGCGGCGAGTCGTTCGATGAGCGGGCGGGCACTCACGGCGGAGGTCCAGTAGCTGTTGACGATGAAGCAAAGCACGCCACCCGGTCGTAACAGGTCGAGTCCCCGGTGCAGGAAATAGTGCCACAGGTCCATCCTTGGTTGTCCATAACGACGTCCGAGTTCGGTCTCTCTCAGACGATCAAACATCGCTTTCGCGTCCTTCTCTCGGACGTACGGCGGATTACCAATCACCAGATCGAATCCACCGGCCCGCGCCACATTAGGAAAGGCGCCATGCCAGTCGAGGCCGTTGCCGCTCGACCGCTGCGACCGGTCAAAGTCATCACCGCACAAGGCGTCCCCGCTGCGAAAGCTCTCACGCATGACAGATATCAGGCGCGACGGCTCGCAATCGTCGGGCACCCTCTCTCGCAGACGTCGACGGAGTTGGGCCACCGCTTCACGATCAATGTCGACGCCATACAGATGACGACGGATCAAATCGGTCGGAGAAACGTCAGACAATCGTCGTTCCAGTTCGTCGAAAGCTTCGAGCACGAATGCGCCGTCGCCACAGGCCGGGTCGACGATCCGCAGTGGATCGTCATCGTCGTCAAGTCGATCAGCCAGCGGACCGGTCAGGCACGCGTGAAGCATGAACCGGGTGATGAAACTCGGCGTATAGTGAACCCCCCGTTCCCGAGAACGGGCAATCGTCGTCGATGTTCCCGGCATGAAGATGGCCTCACGTGAGTCGCAACCAGCGGCCCAGCATCATGGCCGGGATGATGAGTGACGCAGTCGCGATCGCATAACCCGCACCCGGTTGCCCCAGTTTGGCGAAGACCAGCGTCGCATCCAGCATGATCACCGAGAGCAACATGGTCTTGATCGCTGTCTGCACCGGTTGCGGAGACGGATCAGCAATCGCGACCAGCAGACGTCGATTGATGCTGAGGCCGATCACGGCCAGCACAAACAAGGCTGGCGTGACAGCCGGGTTCGGCGCGAGAGTCATCCAGCCGATGAGCATGGCCAGCCCAAGGTTGACGACGACTGTCGCCAGACTCAGGTGGACACGACTGCTTTGCCGGGCCTCCGTGCGAGCGAACCATGTCACCCCGACGATGTACACACCCAGCCCGGCAGCGACCCAGAGCTGCGGTCGCCACCAGACCTGCTCGAACCGTAGCCAGTCGCTGCTGGCACCGAGAATCACATTCAGGAATCGACATCCTCCCATCGCCACTGGTCCGAGTATCGTCCGCTTGAGACCGCCGTCATAGCCCATGATGCAGGCGCTCAACAGGCCCGCGACGATCAGTGTTTTCTGGCCGACAAAGCCCGCACAGATCAGCCCGGTCAGCATGAGCGCCGACCCGAAGATCACAGCGGCTCGAACGGATACGCGTCCGGAAGGAATCGGCCGATTCGGTCTCTCGACCGCATCAACGTGACGGTCGAACACATCGTTCCAAACCATGCCGGAAAGATACAGCGCGGCGGAGGTGCCAAGCAGCAGGAGAAAGTCGGCCGGCGACTCTTCCCTCACCGAAACAAGTGCGACGTGAACAAGCAGATACCCCAGAAAGATGTCAGCCATCGCCGTGAACACAGCAGGCAGGCGGCAGAGTTGCAGAAAAGGGCGGATCAGCGTCATGATACAGGGTCGGCCACAGGACTCGCGAACGGAGATGAGTCTAGGCGACCGACTCGTGGTGTGCGACCAAGTCATGGTCTTCACAAGAGAAGGAGGGGCCCCGTGGCACTCGTCCAGGTCGATGTCAAGACGTCAGAGGGTCACCTCCCGCGCGACGCCGCACGGTTGATCCGGGTGGCAACACGGAGAATTGACGATTTCACTGAGAACACCAGGCAACAACCGATTCCTGCGTTCGTGCCAAGTGACTTCACGGCGGCCTACTGGACGCTTGCTGCCATTCAGGAGCAGTCGCTGGCCGTCGGGACGCTGTTTTGCGAATGGGGGAGCGGATTCGGCGTTGTGACCTGTCTCGCTGCTCTCCTTGAATACGAAGCTTATGGCATCGAGATCGAACGGGAACTGGTCGCAGAGGCCGAGTCACTGGCGAGTGACTTTGACATCGCTGCTGAGTTTGCCGAAGGGAGCTTCGTCCCCGCCGACGCAGACGACATCGCCGTGACTCCCGGCGAGGTGGCGTGGCTGGCCACGGAAGGAGCAGACGCATACGAGGCATTGCAGATTGATCTGGACGATTTCGACATCATTTACGCCTACCCCTGGCCGGATGAAGACGACATCCTGGGGGACGTGTTCGATTCGTACGCAGCCGAGGGAGCTTTGCTGGTCACTTACAACGGCATTGATGACGTCCGTGTCCGCCGCAAGGTCAATCGCCGTCGCCGTCGCTGAGACGTGCAGAGGTATCGACACAACTCGTTTAATGCTGAATGGCTTGAGAAACGTGCCACTGCTTGGCTGGCCGAAATGCAAGCGTTTTCTCCGGATAAGCACTGCTTCGGCCGGACAAGCAGTGCCCAAGGTATGTCCGAAGTCATTCCTGTCCGCCCGAAGCAGTGGCACGTTTCTTCCTGAGATGCGTACACGTTGAAAGATGTGTAGATACCAATGCTGAGACGGGGCAGAGATGGCCGCCGGAGGGGGACATCAGGTTGGTTTTCCGACCCGCGTCAGGCGTGATGCAAACACGGTTTCAGCAAACAAAATCAGAATTGCCGCGACGATGATCCATCGCCACAGCTTCTGCCGGCTTTCCAACTCGCTATTGTGAAGCTGACGTTGCACCTCAGGCGAAGTCGTCGCATCGGTCTCGTCGAGGTCCATCGGCACTCCGGCAGCACGAAGAGCATTGACTGAAAGAAGTGACGTGCCTGATTCGGTAGACGCAATGTTGACGACGAACTCGGCCAAGGCAGTCTCTCCGAGTGAGTCCACGCGGATGCGATATCGTCCCGGCTCATCGGTTCTCGCGAAGGATGTCTCGCTGTCTGTGAGTACGATCTCTTCGTCGCTCGGCGTGATGAGGACCGTTGGAATTGCAAAGTCGGGGAGAAACGCCGTGAGGTCCACCGTATCACCCACCAGGAACTGTGAAGGTCTCGTGACGATTCCCGCCGCATCGTCGAGTAGACCATTGAGCATCGGCACAAACTTGGTCGATAGAGCGAGTTGACTGTCTGCCAGATGCCAGCTCGAGGTGAAGACGATCACGCTGCCGCCGCCGACCGCCACTTGGCCAGCAGCGATGTCGCCATCATCGAAGCGTGCAATGACGTCGATCCCAGGGATTGATTCCGCATCGAGATGTCGGTGTTTCCAGAACCGTACCTTGGTGAAATCAGAAAACCGCGGCTGGTTCAGCTCCGAGAACAAAGGGTGCGTGTAGTCAATGTCATTCAGCATCACATAGTCCGCCACGTTCGCATCCTGGGTCTCGACGGGACTCACATCAAGGAGATCGAACAGCACTCGCATCTGCTGCGCGTCCGCAGGGACGACAAGTGCTGTTGTACCACCGTTAATGGCCTCTCGAATTCGGTCCGTCGTCTCAGCATCCGGTCTTGTTGTGATGATGATCAGATCGAAGTGACTTTCGTTGGTCGCATCACCGGTTTCGCTCAACGGATGGAACACCACCGCACGCTCTGGTGTTTCGAGCAAAGCACGTTCCGCGAAGTATCGCATCGTCTCCGGGTCATCGGCGGCATCGCGAGTGACAAGTGCGACATGCACGATTCGCTGTCTCTGCGTGCCAACGTAACAACGGTTATCGAACGGATGATCATCCCCTTCAAGCACGAGCGATGATGTTCCGATGACCGAAGGCAGACGAGCAACCGCAACGACCCGGCTCGTTCCGGGAGGCACAATCACCGATACGGCTGATTGATCAGCGTCCGTCGCCGAAGCACCGTCCCACCGGAGTGTGAACTGTTCCCGCTTCGAGTTTGCCGCGTTCGTCACGCGAATGCGGACTTCGCTTGCAGAAGACTCATTGCCTTCACTTGGTCCGGCGTGGAGGCCCGCATTGTTCGGCGAGACATCCTGTCCGACGTCGATCAGTTCAACTGACATGTGCTTGGGCCATTGATATGCCTGCAACGTCTCGATTTGAGACCCTTGTTGCAGATCGGAGATGACGAGAATCCTCCGTAACTGACCGAGCCCCTCGATCTCCCGTTCATCATCCAGTCGCTCAGCCGCTTCGATCAGCGCGCGCCCCAGATCGGTTGATGCCCAGCCGGGTGTGACATCGACGAGCAGACTCGTAACCCGCGCCGCTCTCTGTGACGGCTCCAGTTCAGCCCATTGTCGACTGTCGATCAGCACTCGCGGTTGTTGGTTGAACGTCAGCAATTCAACCCGATCCCGTGGTTCGGTCTCGTCGATGACCCGGGTCAATTCCCGGACGGCCGCGTCCCAGACACCTTCCCGCCTCATGCTGGCACTCGTATCCAGCAGCACGACGACTTCTCGAAAGTCACCCACGTCGGCCGCCGTCTCTCCCTGCACGCGGAGGAACGGTCGGGCGAAGGCGATCGCGATCAGTACGACGGCGATTGCTCGTAACAGCAGCAACAACCAGTGCTCGACCTTGCTGCGGCTTGTGATGCGGGGCGGCGAAGGTTCGAGAAACATCAAACTGCTGAACTCCTGCCGTCCGCTCGGCGTGCGCCGGATCATGTGGAACACAACCGGCAACGCGATCGCGAGTGCACCGAGCAGGTAGAGAGGAGTCAGGAAGCTCATCAGCGTTGAATGTATCAGGGTTGAGGGTTGACGTGTTCGGACCTCTTACGTCGATCGCGACCGCGATGTCGAGCGGGAGATCGTTCGTTGTCGGCTGCGGAGGAAGTTGCCGAGGGCCGATTCGAGCGGCGTGTCTGTCGTCAATTGAAAACGGTCGATCCCCAAACGGTCACAACTCGTGGAGATCGCATCGAGGTGCTGCTGCAGTCGTTGGACGTATTGCTCACGTGCGAGTGACGGATCAACGTAGACCTCACGTCCCGATTCGACATCCATGAAAAGCTTGGGCTCATCGAAGTCGAGCGTGAGTTCTGCCGGGTCGAGAATCTGGAACAGGACGACTTCGTGTCCTCTCGCCCGAAAGTATGACAGTTTGGTTTCGAGATCATCGAGCGGAGCGAGCAGGTCGGAGATCAGCACGAGCATGCCGCGTTTGCGAACCTGTTCCGCGACCTGATCGAGAGGCGTCGCAAGATTGGTTGACGTGCCTTGAGCCGTTTTTTCAAGCGCCAGCATGATTCGCCGCAGGTGTCCTGTGCGATAGCGAGCCGGGATAAAATCGTCGATTCTCTCATCGAACCGCACGAGACCCACGGCGTCTCCTTGCGTGTTGAGCAAGTACCCCAACGTCGCAGCGAATGTTGTCGCATAGTCTGCCTTGCTGTACGGCAGCGACCCGTACGTCATCGACTTGCTGGTGTCGAGAAGCAGATGCGTGCGGAGGTTCGTCTCATCCTCAAACCGCTTGACGTAGTATCGGTCACTGCGGGCAAGCAGCCGCCAATCGAGATACCGCGGATCGTCCCCCGGCACGTACTGTCGGTACTCGGTGAACTCAACCGAGAACCCGTGATACGGCGAACGATGCAACCCCGCGAAGAACCCCTCGACCACCGCTTTCGCCCGCAACTCCAGCGAACGAATCTGCATCAACGCTATCGGGTCAATCAACGACGCCGGCGGAAAAGCGGGTGAGTCAACCATGAGAGATTGTTCCATCACATTCGCGGCAAGCTTTCGATCAGTCGATCGACGACATTCTCGACGGTGACCCCCTCCGCTTCGGCTCGGTAGTTGACCAGAATGCGGTGACGAAGGACCGGATGAGCGAGTTTATGAATGTCGTCGAGCGTGGAGTGAGCGCGGCCATTGATGAGCGCGCGGGCCTTTGCTCCGAGAACGAGGTATTGCGACGCTCGCGTGCCGGCTCCCCAACTGACCCAATCGTTGACGAACTCGGGTGTTCCTTCACGACCGGGGCGGGAGGCTGCTGCGAGGCGGACCGCGTAGTCGATCAGGTCTTTTGCAATCGGCACTCTGCGGATCACGTCATGAAAGGCCAGCACGTCCTCGCCTGTGAACAATGGTTCGATCGTTTGCGGTTCCGCAGCAGTGGTTCGCTCGACAACGGCCACCTCGTCCGCATGCGGCAGGTAATCGATCACGACGTTGAGCATGAACCGGTCGAGCTGTGCCTCGGGCAACGGATACGTTCCTTCCATCTCAATCGGGTTCTGCGTCGCAAGAACGAAGAACGGCTCTTCGAGCTTGTGCAACTCGCCCGCTGCGGTGACCTGATGCTCCTGCATTGCCTCCAGCAATGCGGCCTGTGTCTTGGGAGGCGTGCGATTGATCTCGTCGGCAAGGAGTACGTTCGCGAACACGGGCCCCTTCACAAACACGAGTTCACGACGGCCGTCCTGCGTTTCCTGCAGAATCTCCGTGCCGGTGATGTCAGCCGGCATCAGGTCGGGTGTGAACTGAATCCGCTGAAACTTGAGATGAAAGACCTGCGCGATCGACTTGATCAACAGCGTCTTCGCGAGACCGGGAGCCCCTGTAATCAGACAGTGCCCACCGGCGAACAGCGTGATGAGCAACTGCTCGATCACGTCCTCCTGCCCGACGATGACCTTCGCCAGCTCCTCCCCAATCCGCCGCCGCCCCGCCCGCAGACGTTCGACGATCTCCCTCTCATTCTCGAACTCTGCGGTGCCGACGGTCTTCTGAAAGGACATGCTGAATTCCTGCTGCGGTCACCGGAAGTCGAGCAACCACGGATGACACAGATTTCACGGATCAACGTCAACTTCCATTGTGACCATCCGTGCGATCCGTGTCATCTGTGGTGATGGAACTTGGCAACAAGATGAGGCGACACGAGACAAGGTTATGATTCATTGAGAACAGCGTCGCGAAACTCACATATCCAATACCTCCCTGAATCCGATCTGCTCATCCAGCCAAAGACGAAGCTCGTCAGTCTTCGTGATTACCCGACACTCTGGCCAACGTTTGCGTTCTCGTTCAGATGGTCCTCGGTCCACCAAGAGAAAGTCCACCCCATCTCCTGCAACCGGGGATTCAAGCGCAAAGTTGCCAGCACGGCACACATCCAGAATGAGGTTTAAATGGTCGTCCTCTAATGTTCGCACCACAATCTCGACCATAAAGCCGATGATGGGATTCGAGCCGTCCAACTCACCTCCACGGAAGCGAATATCTCCTCCGTCATCGTCGTACCGGGCGTATCCTTCACAATCAGGCTCTGGACCCTCGACACGATTATTCACAAAGACTGTAATCAGTGACTCGAGTTCAGTTTCGGTCAAACCGTCGTCGATCGGGATTTCCAAGGACTCGCCAGTAAATGGGTTGACTCTCTTCTGCACTCGCTCGCCCAGGTTTCGTGAGGTGATGCCGAAATCGTACTCAAGAAGTGTCGGTCCCATGAGTCTCTCCGCGAGAAGTGCATATGCTAAGGCGACATCGGCAGTGCGAGTGCCAAGACGACCGTCACGGCCATGCTGACGATGCTTAAAACGGCCAGCAACACTGTCCAAGATTTGAGTGACTCCGCTTCAGTCAGTGCGCCCATTTTGCAGAAGATCCAGAAGCCGCTGTCGTTCATCCAGCTGCCCATGAGGGAGCCCGCGCCGATCGCGGTGGCAAGGTAGACCGGGTGATAGCCAAGCGAAACGTCGCCCGTCATCATCGCAGCGAGCATGCCGGAGGCGGTGATCATCGCGACCGTGCTGGAGCCGACCGCGATCTTCAGCAGCACCGCGATGAAGTAGCCCAACATTAAAAATGCGATCCCGGTTCCGCCGGCTGAGTCTGATTGGAACATCGACTGAATCGCTGGCCCGATCTCGGCCGCTTTGAGCATGCCTCCAAACGCGCCGCCGCCTGCGGTGATGAGAATGATCACACCGCCACTCATCAGTGAGCGTTCCGCAGTCTCGCTGAGTTGTTGCAGAGTCGGTTTACGCGTGAGCCAGACGAGACCCATTGCCACGGCTGTCGCCACGAGCATTGCGAGGTTGGGATTGCCAATGATGGACGTGTACGGCAGCAAGTCATTCCATTCGTTCGGTGACGTGCCGGCTGCGAGTGCCTTCTCAGAAACCGAGAGCGTTTTCACGATCGTGTTCGAAGAGATCAAAAGCACCGGCAACGCAACCGGCAGCAACGAGAGACCGAGTGGCGGAAGATCCTCCTCTGCTGGAGGGGCGAATTCGTCGCTGGTGCCCAGTTCGCGGAACGGCACGTGCATCTTGTTGTCCAGGTACCGCGAGAAGAGCAAGCCGATGATCGCTGCCGGCAGGGCAACGGCGGCTCCCCCCATCATCATAGCTCCCACGTCGATCTTGAGATTGTCCGCCATCAACAGGGGCCCGGGCGTCGGCGGCACAAGAGTGTGGGTGATCGCACCGCCGCAGGCGATCGCCAGGAGCGACAACAGGTAATTCTTTCCCGTCTTTTTGTAGAGTGACCGAGCCAGAGGGACGAGCAGATAGAACACCGTGTCGAAGAACACGGGGACCGCAAGCACAAATCCGCTGAACATCAACGCCCAGGGGGCACGTTTTTCGCCCAGCAGTCTGATGAAGAATTGCACAATGCAGTCGGCTGCGCCGCTGACCATCATGCACTCGCCGATGACGGCCGCCAGTGCGATCACGATTCCGATGTTCCCAGCAGCCGTCCCAAAAGCCTCGGCAACGCGGCTGATCTTCTCGCCTAGTTCACCGGGCGCCATCAAACTCACGACGATGGCTGCTGTAATCAGCGCGATGAACGCATTGATGCGGAGAACCATGATCATACCGATCACGGTTGCGACGCCGACTGCCAAGGTGATCAGGGGGTAGTACTGTTCCAAGGTGAACTCCTCAGTGTGGGGCCATGCGTCATCACAGTTGACTCGACGGCGCCTTGTGCGTCAAACGAGTGGCGTGCGTGCTTTCGGTTCGGTTGCTGTGGCGTTACGATCTGACTTTGCGATCCCTGAACTGAATGATCCATGACCGGCCCGGCGACTCAAGACGAGTTTATTCCCAAGACGGCTTCCTCCCTTGCGCGTTACATCACGGAGAACGTCGCTGGGGACCGTGTTCCGTTGACACCTGTCGGCGGACGGACAGCACTCCGACAAGGGTACGATCTGCCAGACAAAACGACACTCGTGTCGATGGCCGATCTCACACACATCATCGACTACCCGGCCCGCGACATGACCATTACGCTCGAAGCGGGCTTTCGCGTCGAGGAGTTGCAGTCAGTTCTCGCCGGGCAGGGACAACGTCTGCCGCTCGATATTCCGCAGGCGCATCGGGCGACGATCGGCGGCGCGATCGCCACGAATACGAGTGGCCTCGGGCGATTCGGCAACGGGACGTTACGCGATTACGTGATCGGTATCTCAGCCGTCGACGGCACCGGGCGACTGTTCAAAGCGGGCGGACGGGTGGTCAAGAATGTCGCCGGTTATGACCTCTGCAAACTGCTCGTCGGCTCGCTCGGCACGCTCGCGGTGATCACTCAAGTGACGCTCAAGTTGCGTCCGCTGGCAGCAACACGCCGAATCGTGTGGTCGACGTTTCCGACCGCTGCTGCGATCGAGTCGGTGCTCAATCGATTGCTGACGTCGGCAACTCGGCCGATCGCGATGGACGTGCTCTGTCCGACAGCTGCCTGGCAGATCAAAGCGGAGTCCAAACAGAACGTGCCGATCGATCGCTTCGTACTCGCGATCGCCTATGAAGGGACCGAGGCCGAGACGCAGTGGCAGACGAATCGACTCAAGGAAGAGTTGTCCGGAACGTCGGTTGAAGAAGTTGTGGTCGCAGATCAGATTGTCTCTGACGCCGTCTGGACAGCACTGACGGAATACCCTGCAGCATCGGATGACCCGTTGACGTTCCAGGCGAGCCTGCCACCGTCACGAGCGATGGAGTTCGTGGACAGGGCCCATGCGTCCGAGGTCGCCGTGCAGTGTCATGCGGGCAACGGCGTGATCATCGGTCACCTCCCCGACGCATGCACCTCAGGCATGCAGGCGAACGAAATGCTCACCACCCTCAGGGACAAAGCCGAGTCCGCGGGGGGATCACTGGTCATCCTCAGTTGTGATGACGAATGGAAATCCGATCTGCCTCTGTTCGGCTCCCCCCGCAACGACTGGCCGCTGATGCGGAGAGTCAAAGACGCATTGGACCCCTATGGTGTCCTCAGCCCAAACAGGATATGGTCACCGTCGTCGTCCGCCTCCGTCTGAATTACGCTGACACACATTGCACCCAAACGTCATGTCCGACTCGCCTGTCAACACAACGGAAACTCCCGGTGCGGCGATCGACTATGAGCGATTCCTTGACTGCGTCCACTGCGGGCTCTGCACGTCGAAGTGCCCGACGTATCTCGAAACGGGCGATGAGAATGACAGTCCACGTGGTCGCATCTACCTGATGCGAGCCGTCACCGATGGACGTGTCAATCTCACGAGTCAAGTTTCGCGGCATCTCGAACTCTGTCTCGACTGTCGCAGCTGTGAGACGGCGTGTCCGTCAGGAGTGCAATACGGACGACTGATCGAACCGTTCCGCGTCGACATGCAACGGCAAGGCATCAAGTCGGAGCAGTCGTCGGTGCCCGGATGGTTCAAGCAGGGTGTCCTCTACGGTCTGTTTCCGTATACCAATCGACTGCGGTTGGCTCTGGTCCCGGCAAGGATGATGCAGACGCTCCGGCTCGACCGCTTCGCCGATGCGGTCGGGCTGACGAGGTTGCTGCCGAAACCTCTCCAACGCATGCAGCGACTGCTCCCGCCGCTCGCGAAGTCGCTGCCACCTTTGCCGGAAATGCTGCCTGCCAAGGGCGAGAAACGCGCCCGGGTCGCTCTGTTCACCGGTTGTGTCGCTGATGCGATGTTTCGACAAGTTCATTGGGCAACGGCCCGTGTGCTGCAGGCGAACGGATGCGAAGTCCATGTCCCCCGTACGCAGGCCTGTTGCGGGGCGATCCACTATCACAGCGGTGCCGGTCAGCCGGCCCTCGTCCTTGCCCGTCAGAATGCAGCCGCCTTCGATGCTCTCACTGCCGATGGCGACCTCGACGCGGTGATCGTCAACGTTGCCGGCTGCGGATCGATGCTCAAGGACTATGGGCACATCGCGAAGGAGTTGGGAGCGTCAGATGATCGCCTGGCTCAATTCGCTACGAAGGTGAAAGACGTCACCGAGTTCCTGTTGGATCTGGGACCCGTCAAGCCGACGACTCCGGTTCCACTCAAGGCGACCTACCACGACGCGTGTCACCTCTGTCACGCCCAGAAGATCACCCAGCAGCCGCGTCAACTGTTAAGCATGATCCCCGGCCTCGAATTGGTGCCTCTCGACGAGTCAGACATCTGCTGCGGTGCTGCCGGCAGTTACAACCTCACCGAACCCGAAATGGCCGACCGTCTCGGCCGCCGCAAGGTCTCCAACATTCGCGCGACCGGAGCCGAAGCTGTTATCTCCGCCAATGCCGGTTGCACTTTGCAGATTCAAGCCATGCTCCGCGAAAACGGCAACCGGTTACCGGTGTTGCACCCGGTCGAGTTACTCGACCGCGCATACGGTGGCAACGAGTTGTAGCTGGATTCGCCAGAATTCAGCCGGACAAATAGTCAACGCGACACAGTCTGAACTCTGGCGAGTTCAGCTGCGACAACATCGACGCATCGCAGTTAGCGATGTGATCTCGTCATCTGTCGTTGATGAGAAAAGAAGTGGGCCGGCCGGCCCGAAGTCGAGAGTGCAGTCCATCGCCAGGCGATACGGCCATGCCCGTGCTTGTCTATGAATGCATTCGGTGCTCTGCCTGTGCCGAATCGCAGCACAGAGTGGCCGACGAACACGGGGTGACTCCGTGAAACATGCTCACATTGTCTTAGTGAAGAGACGACGCTCTCTAAACCAAGAGTGGCCGGTTGCGCGGCGCTGCCGATTCCCTGGTCGAATTGCCATGCGGAGGTCAGTAGCGTGTAGTATCGTCGTTGAGACACTCAGCCACTCTGTGTGCAAAGCCCGAGAATGCTCTCTGTGAAGGAACGTCACAGAAGATCAACTGCCAACACGTATCTCATGACAAAAAAAGCCCGGCTCTGACAGGAGTCAGAACCGGGCCGAGCTTGCTCGTTTGGATCGTGTTACAGTCGGTCCTGACTCAAGTGGCAGGCCCGTGTAACGAAGGTGATCCCGACGAGTTGGTGGCTGTCAGGCAGGACAGCCCGCCGACTGTCGCTAGACAGTACCACCTCGTTGGCTTGTACAGTCGTATTCCACTAGACCACCTCCTTTCTTGGTTGAACTTCCTGCTTCGATCGGTAAGCCATCCGAACTCTTCACAGGCGATTGTCCTGTCGTGCTGCGTTTCGCACGACCCAGTACGAGTATGATTGCAGGTTTTTGAAATCCAGCAACCCCGGTTTTGGCGGGAACTGAGCAGAAATCTCAATTGGCCGCGCTGCCTCAAATCGGGGCATTGGCCAATGCCGTCACGACCGGCACAAACCACCGGACTGGACATGAAGAGTTGCGGGAGGTTCGCGTTGATCGACGGGTGGGGCAAGGCCGCATCTTCGATGCGTCGCTCAACTACGCGGTGCGTTGCCACGTTGCGGTGAAGCGTCCTCGCACGGCGTCCCACAATGCTGCGACGGTCGTCACATTCAAGGTGAGGAACATCAACGGCAGGCCCAACGACCGCGAAATGCGTCCTGTTCCTCGATACCACCATCCGATCAGTGCGCATACGTAGAACGTCACTTGTGCGAGCAAGGCCATGTTGAACAGGACCGACCCCAGAAGCAGCACATTTGAGATCAACGCGATCACCAGCAGCAGCGGAGACATGAGCCGGGCGAGTTTGTGACTGACGAATTCCCACCAGATCGGATTGCGCCACGGGAGCAGCCAGCGAGGTTGATTGATAATCAATTGCGCACAACCGGCGATCGTGCGTCGCTTGCGGACCGACTCCTGACTCGCAAGTTGCGACGGCTCGTCCCAGGCGATTGCTCCGGTTTCCAACAGGCATCGATAGCCCGCTTCGATCGCCTGCATGGGGATAACCACATCGTCGAGCAGTGTGTTGACCGGAACGGCTCTGAACAGTTCGCGACGAATGGCGTACAGAGCCCCTGTTGCTCCCGGGACCGATCGAAACCGGCTTTCACATTGACGGATCAGTTTCTCGTACTTCCAGTAGGCCCCCATGCCCTGGGCGGCTGTTGTTGCACCGTCGCTTGGACGAAACATCAGTTCGCCGCTGACAACGCCGATCCGTTCATCAGCGAAGGCCGCAGTGATTTTCATCAGGGCTGCCGGATCAAGTTCCTGTCGTGCATCGGTCAACACGACGATGTCCGAGCCGCACTCCGGGACAACGTCATTCAGCACAGCCGGCTTGCCGCGTCGTTCCTCGAACGCGAGCAGACGCACGCGGTCATCGGGGTATGCTGCAATCACCTCAGCCGTGTGATCGTCTGAGCCGTCCGAGCCAATGAGAACTTCAGCGATGAGTGAACTCGAATCGGATTGAAAGAGACTGTCGAGTTTGGCCGGGAGGCGATGGGCCTCGTTGTGTCCGACGATGACGATCGAGATCGGTCGATTCCACGGTTCCTTGCGAATCTGTACTCGACGCAGCCGCGCCATCGCCCACAAGAGCATTGGATAGCCAATGTAGATGTAGAACAGCCCGAACAGGCTGAGCCAGAATGTGATCACGAGGGGCGACACGAAAGGACCCGGTTGAACATGTGGCGATAGTTCAGGATACGTCGATTTCCCGCTGTCGTTCGTCAGACGCGAGAGGCCACCAGTGTCAGTGCGCGAAACCCGCTCCGGTGGTGCGATTTGTGACGATCATGCGGGACGCGCGAGTGGTTTGAGCAAGAGTCTGGTCGAGCGTAGACTGCACGACATACCACTGACCTCATGACGCAAGGGCGGACATCATGTTGCCGGGAATCAAACAATTCGACCTCACTGGACGTGCTGCGATCGTCACAGGAGGCTCCAAGGGACTCGGCGAGGCGATGGCGGCCGGACTCGCATCTGCGGGAGCCGATGTGCTGCTCACGAGCCGCCATGCTGATGAAGCGGAACAGACGGCCAAGACGATTGCCGCAGATTTCGGTCGCAAGGTCGTCGGGATCGAAAGCGATGTCACCAATGACGACAGCGTGCGAGCGATGGTCGAGCGGGCGGTCGCCGCGTTCGGCAAGGTCGAGATCCTCGTGAACAACGCGGGCATCAACATTCGTGGTCCGATTGATGAGCTGACGTTCGAGCAGTTTCAGGAGGTGCAGGAGGTCAACGTCAACGGGCTGTGGCGTTGCTCGAAGGCTGTCGTGCCGCTGATGAAGGAACAAAAGAACGGACGGATTATCAATCTGGCGAGCACGCTGGGAGTTGTTGGCCTCGCGAACCGAACGCCGTATGCGTCGAGTAAGGGTGCGGTGGTGCAGATGACGCGCGCTCTTGCCTTGGAACTTGCTTCGTGGAACATCACCGTCAACGCGATCTGTCCGGGCCCCTTCCTCACCCCGATGAACGTGCCGATTGCAGACACTGACGAAGCAAAGAAGACCATCGTCGGAGCTGTTGCGTTAGGACGATGGGGTCGACTGGAAGAAATTCAGGGCGCAGCCATCTATCTCGCCGGTGATGCATCGAGTTACACGACCGGAAGTCTGATCACCGTCGACGGCGGTTGGACGGCCCATTGAACATTGGTGACCTCCCTTTACAAGAACCCGACGTACGATTCCTGACTTGGGTGGCCGGGTCTGACCAACGGGAAGGCCCGGTCTGGCAATCTCAGGGCCATCTGACCCTGCCACCCATCCTATCGCGGGTTCATAGCAGTCCTTCAGGGCGTCGAGCGCGGACGATTCGGGCGGCTGGGGCCGCGTGGCGGGTTGGACTGATCCGGATCGACTTCGCCGAGTATGCGGATGGTGATCGCGTTGCCGTTGCGTTGGACGCGGAGGACGCATCGGAATCCCGCCTCGACCGTCGGTCCGACCATTTTGTCGCCGATTCGATGCCACAACTCCCAGTTCGGTCCGCCTCCGCGGATCACCCGCTGATTCGCACTCGTGGCCTTTCGCGGACCGGAGTCGTTTCGAACGGCGGCTCCACCAGCGGAAGCAATCTCATAGGCTTTTTCGTGATAGTAATCGGCGGTCCATTCTTTGGCGTTGCCCGCCAAATCGAGGATGCCGAAAACCGAGCGATCGCTGGAAAATGACCCAACGGGATAAATCTGTCCCTGCTCACGATGCCCCACCCACACAGCTCGACCGTTGCCCCAGGGGCAGATGAAGTTTTCGGGTCCGCGCGCAGCAAATTCCCATTCTGACTCGGTCGGCAGAAGCTTGCCGGCCCATTTGGCGTACCCCATCGCGTCTCCCCATTCGACACCGAGAACGGGATGAGTGCCGGGACCGTCTGCATTGGCAGGCTTGGGGATCAGGTGACCATCGTCGCGACTTGCCTGTGTGAACCGTCGGAATTGATCAAGCGTGACCTCCGTGACATCCATGTAGAACGCGTCCACTTCGGCGGGATGTGCGGGGGCTGCGTTCTCATCCTCGCCGTCGATTCCCTGGAGGTAGAGTCCACCGGGGACGATCGCCATCACGGCATCATCGACCTCGCAACGAATTCGCTCGGGCCAACCGTCCGACGTCAAACGGCCCCCTTCGACGTGCGCGAATCCGGGTGGCAACACAACGCTCGATGCTGACGCACCGATTGAGCCGGCTGCGGGCCGAACCATAAACGACGATGCATCCGCTCCCGGTGCGGGGTTCACGGCGACAAACCAGTTGTCAGGATGAATGCCGTTGTTCCCTTCAACGATCACATAGTTTCCGGTGCCTTCCGGAAGTGCGTTCAACACGTCTTCCGGATCGGTATCGGGAGGGAGAGGATTTGTTCGCGACACCGTTGCTTGCCGAGGACGCGGCTGAGCCGGTTCGTTAACCTTCTGGGGAGCCGGATGTGCGGGGCCGACTTGCCCGCGTTGCGGAGGAGGCGGTGCAGGAGATGGATCGGCAGGCGCCACGGCCGGTTCGTCGCCCGAGCACCCTGCGAGCAGAAGGAGTGTGATGAGGGTCAATCGAAGTGCCGAGGGGAGTGAGCGAGGCTTCATGGCAATCTCTCTCAGAGACAAATTGGTGACCGACAGAGCGGTCGTCCATTCGGCAGTCTACAAACCGACGTCATTCAAAACGCTCAGGAGGAGTGAGTCCAAGTCTTCAATCTCCCGCATCGAGTCCATGGCATCCGGGTGACCGAACACACGGACGCGCTTCGCGTAGTCATCGAACTGAGTCCGCGCCAAGGCATCGACGACCGGGGACACCTCCTGGAGTTTGCGATATTCCTGCCTTTGAGGATAGTACACATCGATCTCAAACTCGACTTCGCGGTGCGGCGGGGGTGCGTCGATGAGGATCGCCGTCTCCTCCAACGGACGCCCAATCCGCTGGCTCACCAGCCCGGAGAGTTCTGTCGAACAGGCGACAATCTTTGCGTACGGCTGGCCTGTTAACCGTTGATAAACCTCTGGTTCGCGATCGTGCCCGTACTCACCAATTCGTTTGTACAGGCTGCGTCGTGCACCGAATACCCCCTCCAGCAGAGGGGCACATGCCGTTCCCTCGGCGCGATGGCGAAGAGCCGCGATCATTTCCGCATCGGATTGCTCGAACAGACGAGACAGGTCGAGCGATCCGTGGAGTTCGTAGAATCCCCGAGCAAACATGCTGGTCGCCGCCCGCACCGCATGATGCCAGTAGACCTCGCTGAACATCACATAACGGGCGAAAACCATCAACTCGGCTGCCGTCTTTCCCTTGTACGAGATGGCGAGTCCGTCACCCGCTTCGTTCAGGACAAGCGATTGAATCAAACGGTGTCGGTCGAAGTGGCGACCATACGGGACGCCGCAATGCAGACTGTCGCGGTCCAGATAGTCCATCTTGTCGATGTCGATCGGACCGGACAGGATCGAACGCAGGACGCGCATGCGGGGGGAGTCGGTCTTAGCGGAAAGGACGTCGCTGACGTCGGTCGGATCGAGCCCCCATTCCTCACGCAGCACGTCCCCCAACTCCGAGTCCCCCTGCAGGAAACGGGCCGCATAAGTTTCGTGGGCCGTCAGTCCTGCCAATTCGAGGTCTTCAATTGGATGACAAAACGGCCAATGGCCCAGATCGTGCAGCAGTGCTGCGACAATCAATAGCTCAGCCGATCGCGAGTCGATCAACTCACAGAACCTCGGGTCTTTCCGCAGTTGCTGGAGATAACACAAAGCATTGTGATAGACCCCCAAGGCATGCTCAAACCGCGTGTGCCGGGCTCCCGGATACACACGCGACACAAGGCCTAACTGGCTGATCTGATTGAGCCGCTGAAACTCAACCGTGTCGACGATCGCCCGCACGCGAGGCGTGAAGGGCACGTTGATCTCCATCGGCACACGGATCAGTCCCCGCCCGACATCAAGATCGGCCAACTCCGGAATGTCTGCAAACGGCACACTCATGAAGACAGTATATCGGTTGGGACCTTGAGAACCATTCCGTTAGAGTACCGAACGAACACCGAGCCAACTCTTGTTAGGCCAGGTTCACAATCAGTGAAAGGGGTGGCCGGGTCCGACCAACGGGAAGGCCCGGTCCTGCGATTGCAGGGCCATCCGCTTCGCTCTTGACCCTGCCACCCTTCCGGCGAGCGGTTTTGAATCAGACTCTTGAAGGTCAGCGAACGAAAATGAACGCCGGGCTGTCCTCACGTGAAGTCGTCCTCCTGGGGGTGGGACACACGAACGCTCATCTCCTGCGGATGTGGCGGAGGCAACCGATCCCGGACGCACGTTTGACCTGCATCAGTAACTTTCCAGTCGCGACGTACTCGGGCATGTTGCCGGGCGTTCTTGCCGGGCAGTATCCGGTCGAGCAAATGCAGATCGATCTTGTCCGACTCTGCGACGCTGCCGGGGCTCGACTGATTGTCGGCAACGTTACCCGTCTTGATGTTACTCAGAGGCTCGTGCACTTGGATGATCATCCTTCGGTTCCGTTCGATGTCCTGTCGATCGGTATCGGATCGGTGCCGAGCATGAAAAACGTCGAGATTGTGGGGAACTCGCTGATGCCGATCAAGCCGATGCAGACGTTTCTGGACCGTCTCACCGGGCGACTTGAATGCTGGCAAGAACATCGATCGAGAGACGAACTTCGCGTCGTCGTGGTCGGCGGGGGAGCCGGTGGGGTGGAACTTGCGTTCTGTCTGCCGGCCGCGATTCAGCGGATCGCGAACGTCCTCACAATCCAGTTGACGCTGGTCCACAATGGAAGGTCGCTCGTTCCCGGAACTCTGGAGCGAACGAGTCACCTCGTCTCTAGTGAACTCAAGCGACGAGGTGTCGAAGTTCATCTCCAGCGTATGGTCGTGCACGTTGCTGACGATCATGTCTCACTCGATGACGGCCGCACGATTCCGGCGGACGTCGTCATCTGGGCGACGGGAGCAGCGCCGCCTCCGCTGTTGTCGCAACTCGAACTGCCGACCGCTCGTGACGGATTTCTGCTGACGCGATCGACGCTCCAGACAACCGGCGATGCTCCGATCTTTGTGGTGGGAGACACCGGGACCCGCGAGGACGATCCCACGCCGAAGGCGGGCGTCTACGCCGTGCGACAGGGACCGGTTCTCTGGGAGAACATTCATCGTCAGCTACGGGGCAAATCGCTGCAGAAGTTCCGGCCGCAGCGGGGGTTCCTCAAACTGCTCAACACGGGTGACGGTCGAGCCATCGGTGAATACAAGGGGCTCAGTTTCCACACGAGTTGGGCGTGGAAACTTAAGGACTGGATCGACCGCCGGTTCATGGACAAGTTCGCAGTTCGATGAGCCAATGAACTGGTCGGGGATTACAACCAGTCCGCGGCACTGTCCGACGTCCCTCCCATGCCGTTCCGCGGCCATAGTGGGTACATCCGGTCAATGAGGGCACACTTTCCCGGAGACGCGCGTCGTTTTCGGCTTTTGGTGGCACGACTTGTGCGATGTACTCCTTGGGACGTCGAGCGAATCCTCCGTCGGGAATCGACCCTGAACGGGATGCTCGACTTTTCCGGCGGAGCATCATCCAGTCATCAGTCGCGACTTCCCGAAAAACTCGAGTGTCTCCAACTCACCCGACAACGAACGGAAGCACACCGATGTTTTCGATCGACGGACTGTTCTGGATCACGCCGGAAAGGGGTGTTACACTGGATGTGATCACTTCGAACTTCCGGAACGTGCATGTCTGACTTGCGGCGAAATCTGTTCCTGATCGTGGCCGTCAGTGTGGTCGTTGCTCTGCCTTTTCGTAAGGGGTGTGCTCAGGATCAACCGAGACAGCCCAAAGACGCGATCGGCAATTTCCTCGACCGCTTGTTCCGGGGAGGCAATGCTGACTCGGCCGATACGTCGGATGAGCAATCAACCGTCGACGAAGGTGATTCCGAACAAGACAGTGCTACCAACGTCAGTCTCGATCCTTTCGATGAGCGAACACTTGTCGATCGTGAACGGCAGGCTTGGTACGAGCGGGCCGATCGACTGTCGATCGACGGTGATTATCGTCAGTCTGCCCAGTTATTGCAGCAGATTCTCGATGCCGACGAAGACTCACTCCTGCTGGACCGGAATGGGGAGTGGCGATCACTGCATCAGGAAGTCGAACGTCTCATTCTGCTGAAATCTGACGACGCGCTGGCACGCACGTATGAGGGTCTGGTGCGGGACCGGGCTCATGCTCTACTCCGACAGGCTCGTCAGCAGGGGGGATTCGGTCCGTTGGGACAAGTCTCGCGGCGATACTTCGCCACGGAAGCAGGACAACAGGCTGCCAATGAAATCGGTGCGTTGATGCTGGACGCGGGGCACATTCACGAAGCGGCTTACTGGTTTCAGCGTCTCCAGAAAGTGCGTGCCCCGCTGACTCAGGACCCCGCTTGGCGCGATCGAACCGCAGAGGTGATGCGTCAGATCGAAGAGGGCAGCGAAGATACGTCTCACCCCTGTGGTCAAGTTCGTCTTTCGGAATGGATGTCCCCGTTCGGCGGACCAACGCACACGGGTCGGTTCGTCGAAAGTGATCCCATTCTCATCCAAAACTGGTCGCAGCCGACGACCGAACGCCCCAAGCTGGTCGAACAGATCGAGCAGTTGATCGAGGACCTTCAAGATCAACGCCATGCGTGCATCCCGGCTGCGATCCCACTCGTTGTCGACGGCAAGGTCGCGTACCGGACGATGCGCGGAGTCTCGGTCGTTGACGCCGCGTCGGGACACTTGTTGTGGTCGACACAGGAAGATGTGAGCAACGAACGGCTACTCGCGGGTGAGACCGTCTCACGGCCCGCCACCGAGATGGGCGTCAAGCGAGTTCGGCCAGTGCCGCTCTATCTGGGGCAAGGCGCGGATGATCATTCTCTCGCGGGGGCGATATTTCGCGACGGCGTGTCTGGCTTTCTTAGCAGCGACGGAGTGCGGGTGTTTGTTCTCGAAGACCATGCCACGCTGTCGTATCAGCAACCGGGACACTATCGCGGACGACAGGGGAACGATGACCCGTATGGACGTCACTGGGAGTCGAATCGCATCGTCGCTTACAACCTTGACGACGGACGACTCAACTGGTCGGTCGGGGGGCCACAGCGGAACGACCTGTTTGATCCCCCGCTTGCGGGGGTGCTGTTTCAGGGTCCGCCCGTCGTGGATGGTGACGAACTCTACGTGATCGGCGAACGACGAGGCACCGAGACACTTTTTGTGCTGGACCGTCACACGGGCGAGCAGCTCTGGTCGCATGCCCTGGCTGGTGTGTCGACACAGATCGATGCGGATCTGGTCCGGCGCTGGTGGCCTGCGCTCCCTGCCGTTCATGCCGGAGTCATCGTCTGTCCGACCACCGTCGGCTGGGTGCTGGCGATCGACCGCTACGAACATCGCATCCGCTGGACTCATCGGTACTCCCAGCGTCGCGAAGGCCAACAGCACTCGCGGCAAGCGACGATGGCCAATCAACGTCCGATCAACCATCGCTGGTCGCCTTCGGCTCCGATGATTGCGAATGGGCGCATCGTCCTGACTCCCTCGGAATTGCCGGACGAGATCTATCACACGGAGCCGCAGATCGTTTGTCTCGACCTGCGGACCGGTAAGCAACGCTGGCATCGTCCAAAGGAGCAAGACCTCTACGTGGCGGGCATCTTCGACGACCGGGTGATCGTTGTCGGCACGGATCACCTGGAGGCTCGCGGACTGAAGGATGGACGGCAAGCCTGGCAGACGGCCATCCCCGACGATGCCGGTTCCCCGTCCGGACGAGGGATCGTGTCGGGAGACGACTTCCTGCTTCCCCTGCAGTCGGGAGAGCTATGGCGAGTCTCACTAAAGGACGGATCGATTGTTGCGAAATCTAAACTGCCGAACGCTGACGAGCCGTTGGGGAATCTGTTGGTTGATGAGGGACGACTCCTGTCACTGACGCCGCTTGCAATAACAAGTTTTGCATCAAGACAAGTGGTCGAAAGGACGCTGGCGAATTCATCGGAGACATCAATTGATGGAACCTCACAGCTGCAGGCGGCCGAACTACTGATGATCGACGGGCAATTCGACGCGGCACTCACACGGCTCGATGACTTAGCGGAAGACACTCTGTCGCACGACGATTCTGCCCGGCGAGAACGGTTGCTCCGCACGTCGTTGGTCGTGCGGATTCGCAGCGACTTGCAATCGTCCGAGCCCTATCTAGAGAGGCTGCAGCAACTCGCATTGTCGCCCCAGCAGATGTTGGATGTGGAACAGCTGACCGCTGCCCGACTGCTGGCGCTGGGCCAGCCGCTGGAGGCGTTTGATGTCTACTGGCGTCGTGCACAAGCGCCCAACGACTTGATGGTCGAGAACGAAACGGGGACGGTTCGAATGGACCGCTGGCTCGCCGGGCAGCTGACTTCCATCTGGAAAGGCATGTCGGCCGAGGAGCGAGCGAAAGTCGATGCAAGAGTCTCAGCCGTTCTCGACTCACTCCCGGAGGATGACTCCAATCGCTCGAACTGGTGGATCAACGTCCTCACTTTTCACCCGGCACACATTGAACTTGCTCAGCAGCTCGCCTCCGGAGCCGATGACGCTGACCGACGGGCGGAAACCGAGGTACGACTGTTACGTCTGCTGTCCCCCGGCACGACTTCGACGGTCTACAATGACGCGAAGAACGACCTGATTCGACTGTTGGACCGACAAGACCGGCTGGAGGATCTTGCGACCCTCGTCGCCAAATGGAGCGGTGCGGAGTCGCCAGCCGGATCGGGTGATGATCAGCGTCCGGAGGTCGACGTTCCCCTCGGGATGCAGCAGGACTGGACGTCCGAACGCTTCGGAATCTCCCAAAGTGGTTTCTCGTCCAATCGCCACCAGATGGAACTGCCGATTGAGCGTGGTGAAGGCGTCCCCTCACTCGACGGGATGCGTCTGCGGGTCCATCAACAACTCCAGCGGCTCAACATCGACAAGTTGAATGGAGAGCGTTTCTGGGAACTCCCGCTGCAGTTCCAGGCACAATCGCAGTTCAATCAATTGGTGATCTCCGACTCGCTCGGACAGACCGTGTTCGTGGTGTTTCGAGGCATTCTGCATGCTATCAGTTTGGCCGACCGAGAACTCCTGTGGCAGTGTCCGCTCGACGTCCGAAGTGAGACCGCCGGCTTCCATCGTAGTGGCATCTCCCATCGTCGACAGGAGATGACGGTTGCACCCGTCTTTCGCATGACGAACGGTCTGCGACGACGCTCGTCCACGCGCAGCATGCTCGCCATCGTCACTCCGAACTACGTGTGCTACTTCGGTCGCAACACGATCACGGCTCTCGACTCTATGACCGGCGAGCCGCTGTGGACCCATGAAGGAATCGGTCCACAAACAAAGGTCGTCGGCAACAGCCGTCACGTGTTCATCGTCCCCCCCAGCCCGGCTGCTCCCTATGCCCTGAGCGCAACGGACGGCTTGCCCGTCGATCTTCCATCGTTGAAGGATCTCCTCGCCGGCACGATCGCCGTTCACGAGCAGGGATTGGTGACGATCGACGTGCTTGACGGGGGACTGTTCGGCTTCGGCAAACGCATCTCGACACTCAAATTGGTCGACGAGTTCTCCAACGACATCCTCTGGTCAGCGTCGTTCCGTGATGAAACACGGCTCATCCAACTGAGTGAGCATGAGGTCCTCGCCATCGAACCGGGCGGCATCATTCGACTGGTCAACTGGGCAGAGCAAACCGATCGCACGATCGGCCAGGTCAGTGCCGACCTCGTTCAAAAAGCAGAGAGCCTCTACGCAGTCGCCGATCGCCGTCGGATCTACGTCTCCTTCAATCAACCGTCCGACAACCATCATTGGACGGATCAGGTGAATTCGATCCAAGTCAACGGGACGCTCGCCGCATTCGATCGGTCCACCGGACGCGTCGACTGGGAAGTGGAACTCGATGAAACGAATCTTCTGACCGAGCACCTCCCGCAACTTCCGGTGCTGGTGTTTCACTCGCGACGCCTCACACCTGACGTTCCCAATTCGCAGGCCCAGATGGTGCAACTGCGAATGCTCGACAAAGCGAGTGGTGAGCAGTTGCTTGACGAGACCCGATACGTCTCGACCGGCGCATTTCGCGAAGTCGACGTCGACCTCGCCTCGCGATCCATTGAATTCAAGACGTACCGGGAAAGCCTCAAAATTCTGCCCGTCGCCGGTGGCGCAGACGCACAACGCGAGATCAGGAATCCTCCGGATGAAGAAACGTTGACAACGACTCCAACCGATCAATGACCTCATCGCGGCATGAATAGGATTCTAACCGACCCGCGTAGTGGCAATCTGGAACGTCACCCGATATCTTGACGGCTCACCTATTTCCGTGTTCCGTCACCAAGATTTGACGACTCCCGATGCGCGACTTTGAATACGAAGCACCGTCGACTCTCGATGCCGCCGTGGCCCTGTTGGCCGAGCACAACGGCTCTGCACGTCCTCTCGCCGGAGGAACGGACCTGATCGATCACATTCGTACGGATCGACTCGCACCGAACCTCGTGGTCGACATCAAGAAGATCCCCGAACTCAACATCTTGGAACATTCGGCTGACGGTCTGCGGCTCGGGGCAGCAGTCTGTTGCTCGCGAATCTACGGTGACGAGACGATTCGCCAGCAATACTCCGCACTCGCAGACTCCGCCTCAATCATCGGCGGCATCCAGATTCAGAACCGCGCCAGCGTCGGTGGCAACCTCTGCAATGCCGGACCCGCAGCCGACTCGACCCCATCACTGATCGCGCTCGGCGCAACGTGCGTCATTGCCGGGCCAAACGGCAGGCGGGAAGTGCCCGTCGAATCGTTCTGCGTAACTAAGGGCAAAACAGTCCTGGAGCCAGGCGAGATTCTCGTCGAACTCAAGTTCCCCTCGAGACCGAGCGGCAGCGGCTCCCACTACCGGCGGTTCATCCCACGAAACGAGATGGACATCGCAGTCGTCGGTGTCGGAGCGTCGGTCACACTCGACGGGGACACGATCTCTGACGCACGAGTGAGCCTCGGAGCGGTCGCCATCGTGCCGCTGCTCGCGAAGGAAGTGAACGACGCCCTCATCGGCAAACCTGCGACTGATGAAACCTACAAAGCTGCCGGCGAAGTTGCCCGCAGCATCATCGACCCCATCACCGACATGCGAGGCACCCGCGAGTTCCGCATCCACGTGACCGGCGTCCTCGTCGAACGCGTCCTGCGGGAAGCCGTCGCCCGAGCCAACAGCTAATCATCCAGTCATCTGATCAACCAATCAACCATGTCATCCAAACGCATCGTCACCTGCACCGTCAATGGTCGTGAAGAATCGTTCCTCTGCAAGCCGCAGCAGACACTCCTCGAAGTGCTCCGGGACGTGCTCGATCTCACCGGCACCAAGGAAGGGTGCAGCAACGGCAACTGTGGTGCCTGCTCGGTCCTGATGGACGGCAAGGTCGTCGACAGCTGTCTTGTGCTTGCCGTCGAATGCGAAGGCGTCGAACTCGAAACCATCGAGGGCGTTGCCGATCACGGGCATCTTGCACCGGTGCAGAATGCGTTCCTCGAGAACGCGGCCCTGCAGTGCGGCATCTGCACTCCCGGCTTCATCATGGCAACGAAGGCCCTGCTCAAGCAGAACCCCAACCCGTCTGAGCAGGAGATCCGCTTCTCGCTCGCGGGCAACCTCTGCCGATGCACCGGCTACGACAAGATCATCCGAGCCGTGCAGGACGCAGCCGACCACAAGATCGCTTAGTGCCCTTGGCCGACGGTCGCTTCGATCTCGTTGATCGCCAGCACGATCGACTCGGGCACTTCGCAGCTTCTGCCCGCTGCATAGTCGTAGTACACGATCAGCCCCTCGCCTTCCGCTGCGAGACCGCCGACCCGTTCGCTGAACACGAGATACTTCATCATGAAGCGTTTGCCCTGCAAACCCTCCACTGTGGTCGCAATGTGAATTCTGTCGGGATACGTCAGCGGCGCACGGAAGTCACATTTGGTCGAGGCAAGAATCGGGCCACGGTTCGTCTCTTGCTTGTAAGCAAGGATGCCGGTCCGCTCGAAATACGCAATCCGCGCATCCTCGAAATAGCGGAAGTAGACGGCATTATTCACATGCTCAAACGCATCAAGGTCTCGCCAGATGACATCCTGCGTAAGGACAACGGGATATTTGCCAGTGAGGTCATTCATCGTGCATTCTCCCGTGTTGAATGTCGGTACCGGTGACCAACTGTCTTCGAGATCGGTCGCCGGGCATAATGATATCACGGCGACACCTGTAGGGAGGATGTCTGATGAACTCGCGTCAACTAGTACGGTGCCTCGTTAACTCGAGCGCCC
>JAGQPX010000165.1 GCA_020426505.1 Planctomycetaceae bacterium
CTCGACTCCAACCAATCTGGATAGTCGCGTATGGCCCCTTGGCCGATGTGACCGAGGCAGTTTCTTCAGCTATCGAAATAGCCGAGGACGAAATGTCATGTGCGCGCAAGCGGATATATTTTCTGAGCAATGTGATGAGCATGTGTGCACACGCGAGGGCCTTGGATTGTCACGGGGGGACTAATTCACGGTCACCAGACTCCATTTTTCTGGGGTGATAACGGTTTGCAAGTCGAATTCGTTCTGTTGTCTTGAGACACGTCGCGACCTAACTCGTGTTCTTTGACTTTGTGCAAATCCTGCCGGATGCCGTCCAACAGTGACCTGATGGAATTCACCGAGTGGTCACCTTTCCAGTTGGATATCAGTTCTTTGCGACGAAGTGTGCCAAGGTGTCCACAATTCGCAAGTGATCTCGACATCAACAACCGAAATGTATTACTAATTGTAGACCCACGTGTCCTTTTTATGGCGGCTTGTACTGAAGAGGCAATTTTTGGGGGCAAGTTTACACCTATTGACAGCGAATTCCGTTTGGAGTGTGTTGCATGTCCTCAAACAACAATCGTCATTCAAATCAAGATCGAAGGATTGTCATCACGGGCATCGGGGTCGTGAGCCCAATGGGCCGAACGGTGGGGCGATTCTGGGAAGCACTTACACATCCTTTGGACGTCGCAACAAAGACTGACAGTGGAACTGCACTTCGTGCATCAGGTATTGCTCATTTCGATGGACGCATCGAAGACTTCGATGACCTTCCAGCTCCCACGCGGAAGACGTTGCGTAAGTCGTTGAAGCTAATGAATCGTGAGACGCAAATGGGAGTGGCGGCCGGGCAACAGGCGCTGCTCTGCAGTCGGCTGTTGGAGAGATATGAGTCAGAACGAGTGGGGGTCTGCTTTGGAGCCGGAAACGTTTCGGTGATGCCGGAGGATTTCAACTCCGCCGTGAATGCCTGCTCGGACGATCAAGGCGAGTTTGAAATGGATCGTTGGGGGACGGACGGACTCTCCGAGATCGCCCCATTGTGGCTACTGAAATGTCTGCCGAACATGCCGACATGTCATTTGGCGATCATCAACGATCTGCGGGGACCGAACAACACCATCACTCAACGTGATGTGTCTTTTGCACTGGCGATTGCGGAAGCCTGCCGCAACATCAAGTGTGGTGATGCCGATGCCATGCTGGTGGGAGCAACCGGTACCACGCTCAATGGCATGAATCTCATCCACGCTCGTCTGGAGGACGAGGTATGTGATGATTCGGGGCACTGTGACAGACAGAGGTGTCACACGTGTGGCCCCAAACCATTCCCGGCAGAAGGCGCTGGTGCGTTGGTTCTGGAGGATCTGCATGTGGCTCAACAGCGTGGAGCCCACATCTATGGGGAAGTGCTCGGGTCCTCGTCGGCTGCTTTCATCGGCCACGATGGTGCATCCGCGTGCGGTCGGGCTCTGGCGAATGCGATGAGGCAGTCGCTGCGACAGGCTCGTTTGTCGCCTGCCGTCATTGGTCACATCCATGCTCATGGACTAGGACAGCCCAACATGCAGCAGGCAGAGTCGCGAGCAATCGCCGACGTATTTGGACCCGCGGCATCAGACACACCTGTTGTCGCGACGAAGGGGCGGATCGGGCACGCCTGTGCGGGAACTGAAGCCATGGAGGTGATTGCCAGCCTGCTCGCACTGGAGCATGACCGGCTCTTCCCGACCGATGACGCAGGAGGATTGCCCTCATCTGGTCAGACAGAAGATGGGTGGAACACCGCGGGAGACAGCTTTCTTAGCTTGAGCATGTTCGGACGTGGACTCGGCAGCTCGATTGTTGTGGGTGCATTTCGAGAATGAGAATAGAAGACAGAGGCCAGGGATGGAACGTCGTGTTGTCGTGACTGGAATCGGATGTGTCACCCCCATTGGCACCAGTCCGGATGATTTCGCATCGGGCTTGTATGCGGGACGGATCGGCGTCGGTCGGCTGACGGTGTTTGACGCCAGTCAGTACCCGGTACAGATCGCTGCTGAGGTCCACGACTGGGACCTCAGTTCCGTCGGTGAGGACCCTACCGTCTGGCGGAAGTGTCCTCGTCAGACACGATTTGCTATCGGTGCCGGACTCCAGGCGGCGCTGCAGGCCGGACTTTCTGATGCTCAGATCGATCCCGTGCGATTCGGCGTCTATCTTGGCTGTGGAGAACCCTTTGAGGACTTCACTGCATTCACTCAGGCAGTTCATGACGCACAAAAATCAGAGAAGACCTTCCTTGACCATGCCCTGCGGATCTTCGACCCGGACACCGAGCGGGAATACGAGCCGGACATGCCGGCAATCCACCTCGCCCATATTTTGCAGGCGCAGGGACCGGTCGCCAACTGTGTCTCGGCGTGTGTCTCCAGCACTCAAGCCATCGGTGAGGCATCTCGCATGATCCAGTTTGACGAAGTCGACGTCATGTTGTGTGGCGGAGCTCACAGCACGATCAACCCCTTCGGCGTGACCGGCTTTCAACGGCTTTCAGCACTGAGTACACGCAACGACGACCCTCAGGGAGCCGTCCGTCCGTTCGATGCGGACCGTGACGGCTTCGTGATCGGTGAGGGTGCCGCCCTCTTCATTGTGGAAGAACTTGAGCATGCACGACGTCGGGGCGCGGAGATTCTCGGGGAGGTCACTGGGTACGGTTCGGCTCAGGATGCCTATCGCGTCACGGACATTCACCCGGAAGGGCGCGGGTCCGCGACCGCCATGCAGCGAGCCCTGCAGAATGCTGGCCTGGTGCCGGACCAGATCAGTTACATCAACGCGCACGGAACGGGAACTCCGCTCAATGACCGAGTTGAGACGATGGCGATCAAGCAGGCATTCGGCCAGCAGGCGTATCGAATTCCTGTCTCCAGCACGAAGAGCATGCTCGGACATGCCACGACCGCCTGCGGTGCGATTGAGTTGGCAGTCTGCCTGCTCAGCCTGCGATCGGGTGTCATTCCCCCGACCATGAATCATGATTCCCCCGACCCGGACTGTGACCTCGACTACGTCCCCAGACAACCGCGCGAGGTCTCATGCCGCCACGTTCTCAGCAACAACGTCGCCTTCGGCGGACAGAACGCTGCGTTGATCGTTTCCCGGTACGAAGAAGCCTCTCCGGCAACAGTTCCGGTCAGCTGGGCGGCGTGAACGATTGCTGTGGAGGCTCGACGATTTGGTCCTCAAACAGGACTCAGGATGATGGGACCGCTCACAAGTTCATCGACTCACCGTGTTGACGATGTGACGTCTCACACAGGCATCCGAACGGTGAGCATCATCGGTGCGGGCGTGATGGGTCGCGCAATCGCCGCCTGCAGCGTTCGCAATGGGCATCGTGTCCGCATTGCCGACGCCAACCCACAAGCAGCAACCGATGCGGTGCGTGAGATTCAGACTGCAGCGTCATGGGGATCAATCAAGGAGCCCCACTTCGCGCGCTCCTCATTCTCCCCGATCGTCATAGTGGCGACGACTGATAAGGACCTTGAGGACTCCGATCTGGTGATCGAAGCAGTCCCAGAAAGGCTGGAGATAAAGCGGACCATCCTCTCGCGAATCGAGCCGCATCTTCGTCAAGACACGGTGATTGCATCGAATACATCAAGTATCCCGATCTCTACGATGGCAGGAGCACTTCAATCGCCCGCCCGACTCTGCGGGCTGCACTTCTGTCATCCGGTGTCTGAACGACCGTTGGTCGAAGTAATTGCCGCCGTCACCACAAGTATCGAAACACAGCAGCGTGCCTTCGCATATGCAGCGTCGCTTGGCAAATCGCCGGTCGTCGTGCGTGACAGCCCGGGTTTTGTGCTCAACCGCATCCTGTCGCCCTATCTCACCGAGGCACTGGAACTCCTGCTGGAGGGGACTGATGTCTCACTCCTGGATGAGACTGCTCTCGAGTTCGGCATGCCCTGCGGACCTCTTCGTCATCTCGATGCATTCGGGATTGATGTGTCACTGGAGGTCGGCCGCACATTGCTGAGGGCCTTCCCGGACCGGTTCGTTCCGTCTGAACTGCTGATTGCGATGTACAAGGCGGGTCGACGTGGATGTAAGACGGGCGACGGGTTCTATGCAGCGAATGACGACCGTCTCGCCTTCGCTGTCCGTGACATCATCGACCAACGGAGTCGCAGGTCTCACGACATGACAGCCGACGATGTGCGCCGACGTCTTTTTCTACCCATGTTCCTGGAAGCGACGCGTGTCCTCGAAGAAACAGTCGTCGACACCCCTGCAATTATTGACACGGTTCTCCGCGACGGACTGGGCATGACGTCAGAATATCCCGGTTTGTTCGGCTGGGCGGATGCGCACGGGGCCGGCACACTCCTGGAATGGCTGCACCCCGTCCGGCCACATGGCGCACGCTTTGAACCGACGTCGCTGTTGAAGACGGCCGCTGCCAATGGCGAAACGTTCTTACGGGCGTGAAATCAGTCGACCCCTTCTGCACAGGAAAGATTCGCCGCGACTCGCTCAGTCGGGAGACTCTCCGATTGCCTTCCACAAAAAGTCAGCGACGACCGATACGTCACTGCGTGGAAGCACCGGAATCGGACTCTCGATCGGATCGTCAGACACGATGGCCAGGACGTCGGTCAGCCGCTCACTGATCGATGGTGTGTCCAGCGACGCTCGCCAGACTTCGATCTTCGGAGCAGTGGTTCGCGTGTCCCCCTCAACCAGCACGAGGTCACAATCACGAAACCCCGGCGAGAACGCTGCATATCGGGTGTCATCGCCCACAGGATCGTCTGTCTTGTCAGTGGGGAAGTTCGGCCAGAACACGGCGTTCATCGAGCGCGAGAGAATCCCCACGACAGCGGCCCCGGAATCACGATGGCGATGAGAGTCCTTGCCGGGCGTGTCGAGTTCATGCTGATGATGGGTGTGCTTGATCGTGCCGACCTGCAAGCCCCGCCTGTCGAACTCAGCGACGAGTTCGCACAGCAGTGTCGTCTTGCCGTGGTTCTTTCCGCCGATGATGTGCACTCGTCTCATTGGCAACGAATTCTTTTCTCAGTTTGACTGGCAGGCTGCTTCTAGACGCTGCGCGTTCGGGAAGAGAAGGTTGTTTTCCTTGTGGATATGTTGATGCAGGTCCGTTTCCAGGTGTCTCAACCCATCCAGCATGACATGCCAGGTCGGACAGGCGTCTGACGGTGCCTGAAAATCATGCGTGAGTTGACGAATGCGTTTCAGGGCATCACCAGCCGCGTCATGCTCGTGTTCCATCATGCGGATCGGGTTGTCGACAGTCTCGAAAGGGAGTGAGGGTAGGGTCTCCGACTGTTCCAGTTGCCGGATGGCTGGAAAGAGGATGCCTTCCTCCTTGAGCATGTGTGGCTCCAACTCAGCCCGCAGTTCGCCGAACACGGTCCGAACTTCAACCGCTTCAGGATGTCGATCACCATGCGCTTGTGCCACCTTGTCGACGAGATCCGAGAGTCGGGGAAGTTCCCTGCGCAGAAACGCATGATGCGTCTGCTCAATATGGTCACACAGTTCAGTTGCCGACGCCCTGCGCCAGCCTGTCTGTGAGTCGTCGGCTATCTCTTTGGTGGCCTCGACAAGTCGAGTGATGAGGGCATCTTCCTTGATGCCCTTCTCAGCACAAGCTTCTGCTAAGGTCCGATGTCCACCGCAGCAAAAATCAATCTGCAGCTCTTCGAGGATTCGCGCCGTTTGCGGCGCGTTCGCGACGCAAGCTCCAACTGTCATGGACGCATCAAACGGCAACGTTGTTGATGGATTCATCTGGTTTCTCCTTGAACCTGCTCAGACTGAGATCGCCCTGAGTTCATCAGTCCTTTCTGCACAAACTCCTGTATGAGTTTGGAGAGAGAAGCTGTGGAGACGTGTGTGATCTCCGCGATCAAGCACCAAGTACATAGCGCATCGTTTTTCCAACGCTCAAAGCGGTTCAAGATCACACACTGGACGATTTGCGAAACCACGATCACTGCTTACAAACCGTGCCCCAGAGAAAAACCTCTCAACCAAGGATTCAGGACATTGACATCCAGAATAGCAACCGCTACCGTGCGGTCAACTGGAGAAGAAGATCGTAATGTCCAGATATCTGTTTGAGATGGCTTAAATGGTCTATTTCCCGCTTTGGCGGAGATGGGTTGAAGTCATGGGAGTGGACGAGCACGCAAGACAACAGTCGACACAATCGCGTTCGAAGGTCACGCGACTTGTCGATCGTCGAGTGATCCGCACTTCATTCTTGAGATGCGGAGCAATCCTGTTCGGGACACTTTTGACCCTCCAAGGGCGGGCTCAAGACACGCCGGACTACTACCGCCAGAATTGCCTGAACTGCCACACCATCGGCGGCGGAAGGCTGACAGGTCCGGACCTTAAGAATGTCACTGAACGTAAGGATACCGAGTGGCTGATCAACTTCATGCAGAACCCGAAGGCGGTCGTCGACAGTGGTGATTACTACGCAGCCAAGCTGGTTGAGGAGTCACGCGGTGTCGTGATGCCGATTGCTCCGGGGATGACTCGCTATCGGGCCGAACAGATCATCAAGCTGATCGAGTCTGAGTCGAAGCTGGAGAAGTCGCAGTTCCAGGGCGTGCAGATTTCGAACAAGCCGTTCACGGAACAGGATCGCATCGCCGGGCGAGAGATTTTCCTCGGACGAAAGAAACTCAAGAAGGGCGGCACTGCCTGCAATGCGTGTCACAGCATGCACGACCTTGCTGCCTTGGGAGGCGGGCGTCTCGGGCCAGATCTGACCCGTGTTTACGAACGGCTGAAGGGACGCAAGGCTTTGAGTGCGTGGCTGATGGCACCGGCGACGGAGACCATGCAGCCGGTGTTCAAGAATCACCCGCTTGAGGCAGAAGAGATTCACGCCTTAACGGCCTACTTCGAGGCCTCAGCCAGTAAAACCGAGGCCAATGCATCCGTAAACCGCATCGCTTTCCTGATGATAGGTCTGGCTGTCGCGGGGGCGATCGTGTTTCTGTTCGACGCGCTCTGGAAAGGCCGGTTCTACGGAGTTCGACGGCCCCTCGTCGATGCGGAAGTGTCTGCTGTACACCTCGGGCACAAATCTGCATCGGCGAGTTCTCCATCCACTTTGGCAGCCGCAACCGGCGAGTCGAACTCGCCACGAGGTCATTCATGAGCATCCGTGACGCGATCGCCTGGATTCGAGATGAAGTGAACCCCGAGGGGAGGGAGTGGGAAGAGTTCTACCGCAACCGTTGGACGCACGACAAAGTCGTCCGCAGTACGCACGGCGTCAATTGCACCGGTGGATGCACATGGAACATTCACGTCAAAGACGGCATCGTCACGTGGGAGATGCAGGGGCTCGACTATCCGAACCTTGAAGCAGGCATCCCGCCGTACGAGCCGCGCGGATGTCAACGGGGCATCTCTTACAGTTGGTATCTCTACAGCCCGTTGCGGGTGAAGTATCCGTACATTCGTGGGGCACTACTCGACCTGTGGAAGCAAGCGCGGGCCGATCACGCTGATCCGGTCGATGCGTGGAAGAGTCTCGTCGAGAATCCCGAAGCCCGTCAGCGCTGGCAACGCGCTCGCGGCAAAGGTGGACTTCGACGGACGGATTGGGCGACTGCACTGGAGATCATCGCCGCGTCGATGGTCCAGACGATCAAGAAGCATGGGCCCGATCGGATCGCCGGCTTCTCGCCGATCCCCGCCATGTCCATGATCAGTTACGCCTCAGGTGCCCGGTTGATGCAGTTGATCGGCGGCATCTCACTGTCGTTCTACGACTGGTATTGCGACCTGCCGCCCGCATCTCCCGAGACGTGGGGCGAACAGACTGACGTCGCTGAGAGTGCTGACTGGTATCACGCCAAGATGCTTGTCTCGATGGGGGCCAACATCGGCATGACGCGGACCCCCGACTGTCACTTCCTCGCGGAAGGACGACACAACGGCACCAAGTTGTGGGTCTTCTCGCCCGACTTCAACATGGTTGCCAAGTACGCCGACGAATGGGTCGCCGTCAACACGGGGCAGGACGGCGCGTGGTGGATGGCGGTCAATCATGTGCTGCTGAGTGAGTTTCATTACGCGAAGCAGACGCCGTACTTCATGGCATACACCAAGAAGTACACTGACTCGCCTTATCTTGTCGAAATCGTCGAAGGGGAAGACGGCGTCGTCAAGGCGGGGCAACTGCTGAGAGCCGGACGGTTGGAGAAGTACGCTCGTGAGGAGAACGGCGAATGGAAGTTCCTCATGTGGGACGATGCGTCGAACGGTCCGAAGATGCCCATGGGCAGTTCGGGCTTCCGTTGGGGTGAAGAAAAGGGCAAGTGGAACCTCAAGCTCAACGATGGCCTGGACGGCAGCGAGATTCAGCCGGTCCTCAGCTTTCTTGAGACATCTGATGGTGTGGTCGACGTCGAGCTGGACGACTTCGGTGCCGGCAAGACGTCGAAACGTGGTGTGCCGGTTCGGACCATCAAGACAGCCGATGGCGACGAAGTCGTCGTCACGACGGTCTACGACTTATTGATGGCCCAGTACGGCGTCAACCGTGGCCTGTCGGGAGAGTATCCCGCTGACTACAACGACGAGGACGCACCGTTCACCCCCGCCTGGAGTGAGAAGTACACTGGCATCGACCGTGATGTGCTGATCCGGTTCGCCCGAGAGTGGGCGACGACCGCTGAGCACACCGGCGGTAAGTGCACGATCCTCATCGGAGCCGGCATCAATCACTGGTATCACGCCAACCTGATGTATCGCGCCGGCATCCATGCGTTGATGTTTTGCGGATGTGTCGGCGTCAACGGCGGCGGACTGGCCCACTACGTCGGCCAGGAAAAGCTGGCACCGATGGAATCGTGGTCATCCATTGCACTGGCCAAGGACTGGTTCCCTCCGTCACGTCTGCAGAACACACCGAGTTGGCACTATGTCCACACGGATCAATGGCGGTACGAAAAGGACTTCACCGACTATCACACTGTCCCACAGAATCCCTCGGAGTCGAGTACGGCTCAGGGACACACGATGGACATGCAGGTCCGGGCGGTGCGTCAGGGTTGGCTGCCGTTCTATCCGCAATTCCCGGAGAACCCGATCGAAGTCGTCAAGCAGGCGCGCGAAGCCGGAAAAGAGACGACTGAGGAGATCATCGCCTGGATTGTCGAGCGGTTGAAGAACAAAGAAATGCAGTTCTCCGTCGAGGACCCGGATGCCGAGGCCAACTGGCCCCGCGTCTGGTTCATCTGGCGGGGCAACGCCCTCATGGCCAGTGCGAAAGGGCACGAGTACTTCCTCAGGCACTATCTGGGAACACATGACAACGCGGTCGGCGAAGACCTTGCGGCTGACTCCGTCAAAGAGGTCGCATGGCACGAACATGCTCCGCAGGGAAAGATGGACCTCGTCGTTGATCTCAACTTCCGCATGGACACATCGGCTCTGTACTCGGACATCGTCCTGCCGGCAGCGACGTGGTACGAGAAGGCGGATCTCAACTCGACAGACATGCACAGCTTCATCCATCCGCTGTCGAAGGCGGTGCCGCCTTGCTGGGAGTCCAAGAGTGACTGGGCCATTTTCAAGGAGGTGGCGAAGAAGTTCTCTGAAGTCGCCGAGCCGCACTTCCCGGAACCGGTCGAAGACGTCGTCGCAGCCCCGTTGGCTCATGACTCGCCGGCAGAGGTCGCTCAGCCGGGTATGGAGCAATGGATACGCGGTGAGCAAGAGGCTGTTCCGGGCAAGACAATGCCCAACCTCAAGATCGTCAAGCGGGATTACAAGAATGTCTACAACCAGTTCATCTCGTATGGCCCGCTCGTGCGAGAGAATGGACTGGGGGCACACGGCACGAAGTACGCCATCGCGGATGAGTACGATGAGTACCTCCAGACGCATCGCACCGAAATGTGGGACGGTAACACGTACCCATCACTTGATCGTGACGTCGACGTCTGCGATGCCATTCTCCACTTCGCCACTGTGACGAACGGCGAACTTGCCTACCGCTCCTACCAGGATATGGAGCAGAAGACCGGGATGCCGCTGGCTCATCTGGCTGAGAAGAACCGTGGCTTCCGCACGTCGTACAAGGATATTCAGAGCCAGCCGCGACGGTTCATCAATTCACCAATGTGGTCGGGGCTCATTGAGGACGGCCGGTCCTACGCGCCATTCACGTACAACGTTGAGGAACTTGTCCCCTGGCGGACGTTGACCGGACGACAGTCGTTCTATCTGGATCACCCGGTTTACATCGACTTCGGCGAGCATCTGCCAACGTACAAGCCGAAGCCAATGCCAACGCAGTACTCCGATTTGCAATTCAGCGAGTCGGGTGATGAGGTTGGGCCGACGTTGATGCTCAACTTCCTGACGCCTCACGGCAAGTGGCACATCCACTCGACTTACGGCGACAACCAGCGAATGACAACGCTCTCGCGCGGCGTCTATCCCCTGTGGATGAACGACAAGGAAGCGGAGAGCATCGGCATCGCCGACAACGACTGGGTCGAGGTCTTCAATGATCACGGGGTCGTCGTGACTTGTGCAGTCGTGAGTGCCCGCATCCCGCCCGGCATCTGCATGCAGTATCACGCCCCGGAACGGACACATGGCATTCCGCTCTCACCACTTCGGAAGAAGCGGCGGGCTGGCGGGCATAACAGCCTCACCCGAACTCGGCTGAAGCCCAACTTCATGATCGGCGGCTACGGCCAGTTCTCCTACCACTTCAACTACTGGGGCCCGGTGGGCTGCAATCGAGATACACATCTCCTGGTAAGGAAACTGCCTGGCAAACCGGTGTATTGACTAATGAATGAACACTTCCTCAACCACTTGCGAGAGAGTGAACAATGAACACGCAAGCCGATAATCAGACACTCAAAGACGGCATCGTGACTGCCATTGGACTTCTCGTTCTCCTGATCGGCACGTCCACTGGCAACGCATTGGTGTTGCTCGTGATGTCCCTTGTTGGACTCGTTGGAATGTTGATTGTCGATCGTCAGCGGTGGGGACGAACGACATGGCTGGCGATGACGGCCAGTGCGACCATTGCGGCGGTGACTGCAATCGCAATCACCATGTTTGTTTGATGAGTTGAGTAGATCCGGCTCCCGCCTGAACTACCGAAATGACAACACACCTTACTGGTAGATGACATGCAAGTTCGATCTCAAGTTTCGATGGTGTTTCACCTCGACAAGTGCATCGGTTGTCACACGTGCAGTGTCGCCTGCAAGAACGTGTGGACCGACCGCAAGGGGGCCGAGTACATGTGGTGGAACAACG
>JAGQPX010000166.1 GCA_020426505.1 Planctomycetaceae bacterium
CCGATACGGTCATGGACCTGTCGACCGGCGGCAATCTCGATGAGTGCCGCGAGGCCATCATCCAGAACAGCACGGTCCCCATCGGCACGGTGCCGATCTACTCGATGATCATTGGCCGCAAACTGCACGACCTCGATGCGGATGTGATTCTCTCATCGCTCGCCCATCAGGCTTCGCAGGGGGTCGACTACTTCACGATTCACGCCGGCGTACTGAAGGAGCATCTGCCGCTGGTCAAGGATCGGCTGATCGGCATCGTCTCCCGTGGCGGGTCGCTGCTCGCCAAGTGGATGCTCGATCATGACGCGCAGAACCCAATGTACACGCTGTGGGAAGACATCTGCGACATCATGCGTGAGTACGACGTCACTTTCTCGATCGGCGACGGACTCCGCCCAGGCGGACTGGCCGACGCAACCGACGAGGCACAGCTTGCTGAGTTGTGTGCGATCGGCGAGTTGACCGAACGGGCATGGCGGAAGGGCGTGCAGGTCATGGTCGAAGGACCGGGACACGTATCGTTCGATCAGATTGAGTACAACATGAAGCTCCAACGGCAGCTTTGTCACGGGGCACCGTTCTATGTCCTCGGACCGCTGGTGACGGACATCTTCCCCGGTTACGACCACATCACCAGTTGCATTGGAGCGACAGCCGCAGGATATCACGGAGCGAGCATGCTCTGTTACGTCACCCCGAAGGAACACCTCGGCCTGCCCAAGAAGGATGACGTCAAGCAAGGCTGCATCGCTTACAAGATCGCCGCTCACAGTGCCGACGTGGCCCTTGGTATCCCCGGCACACGAGACCGGGACGACGAACTGACCAAAGCCCGCGCCGCCCTCAACTGGGAGAAGCACTTCGAGCTGTCCTTCGACCCTGACACGGCCCGTGCCTATCACGACGAAGACCTGGACGTCGACACCGACTTCTGTGCGATGTGCGGTCACGACTGGTGCAGCGTCCGCATCAGCAAAGAGATCGTCCAATTCGCCAGCGGCAAAGACGAAAACTACGGCTGGGACAAAGCCAAAGTCACCGCTGCCCTCACCCCCGAGCAACAAGCCATCCTGGAGCAACGCGGCGTCCTCTCCCCCGAAGAGTTGCACAAACTCGCCAGCAAAACCCGACAAGCTGTCGGTGCAGACACGGGCGACAAAGCCAGCTGCCACAGCGACTATGTGGATGACGAGACGGCGAGAACGTTGCAACAGGTCGAACTCGTTGAGTTGGAGACGCCGTGATGAGAAACGGCTGAACCTACGAGACATGGTTGGTGTCTGGACTACATCGTTCGTGAGATCATGGTTCTCAATGAGGTGTCGATATAAGCGATGGACAACGGAAGATGTCGACTCTGCAACTCGCACGGACCACTTCGTGAGAGTCATATCATTCCCAGCTTCGTGTTTCGTTGGATCAAGGAGAGCGCCTCTACCTCGTTCCTGCGGTTCGGCGAGAACATGAACCAGCGAGTACAGGATGGATTGAAGCCGAGATTCCTGTGCGAGAAGTGTGAAGGTCGATTCAACGTCTGGGAGACGCCGTTTGCTACCAAGTTCTTTCGCCCACTTCATGATGACGGACAAAAGGTCTTCCAATACGGGCCTTGGATGGCGAAGTGTGTCGCTTCCATCGTCTGGCGCATCCTCTCTTGGAGACAGGAGCAAGAGTACGCAAACGATGATGTTTCCGTCCTCGTCATGCAAGACATCGGTCACGCGCTGGAGACGTGGAGTAAGTTTTTGCTCGAAGAGTCTGAATCTGTCGGAGACTATGAGTTGCATCTGGTCCCACTCGGTTCCATCGAATCAGTTGATGGTCCTGCTCCGCCAGGGAACATCAATCGGTACCTTCTCCGAAGTCTCGACATGGACCTCATCCGCGACAGTTTGTCAGCAACAGTCTATTGCAAGATGGGTCGTGCCTTATTGCTTGGATTCGTTCGAGAGCCGGAGGCAAAGCGTTGGCAAGGTACGCGAGTCGACGTTGGTGATGGTATCCTTGGGGATACGAATCTTTTTTTGCCGGACTGGCTTCTGAGGTTTCTATGCTCAAAGGCCGAGAGACTGGAGCAGCTTGAATCCTCAATGTCCGAGCGACAAAGGAAAGTTATTGCAAAGAGTCAATCAGTTGACCCCGAGCGAGTTGCGATGTCGGATACCCTGCACGCAAGGATCACGGACGCGGAACTGCAGTTGATGAGGAAACGAGGTCGAGCCTTGTGATCATTCCCCCTGATGCTGACATCCCGCTGGAAAACTCACGCAGTATCTGCTCGCACCTCGCGAGAGGGACGACAAATCGAAGTTCCTGGCTCAGGCAGGATTTGACCAGACGAATCCGGATGTCCTTCTGCACGCAATCCGGGATCACTCAGCCACTCATGAGGCAATCTCTGACGGCGACAATGAACAGGGCCTACGCATCAAATGTGGC
>JAGQPX010000167.1:0-216 GCA_020426505.1 Planctomycetaceae bacterium
GCTCCAGATAGATGAACGCGTCCAAGTGGCTGAACGCCGTCGCGGGAGCTGGATCCGTCGGGTCGTCAGCCGGCACATACACCGCTTGTACTGACGTAATGGCACCCTTCTTGGTCGATGTGATTCGTTCCTGGAGTTGTCCGAGTTCGGTTCCGAGCGTCGGCTGATATCCCACAGCGGATGGCATCCGGCCCAGCAGAGCGGACACTTCAGAAC
>JAGQPX010000167.1:287-27913 GCA_020426505.1 Planctomycetaceae bacterium
CCATCGTCAGCCCGGTGAGTGCCACACGCAGACGAGCACCCGGTGGCTCGTTCATCTGGCCGAACACCATGCAGGTCTGCTCGATGACCGACTTGCCTGTGTCGCCGATCTGTGCTTCCTGCATTTCGAGCCATAGGTCGTTCCCCTCACGAGTTCGCTCACCAACGCCTGCGAACACCGAGTAACCGCCGTGCTCACGGGCGATACGGGCGATCAACTCGGTGAGAATGACCGTCTTGCCGAGACCTGCTCCGCCGAACAACCCCGCCTTACCACCACGCACGAACGGCGTCAGCAGGTCGACAACCTTGATACCCGTTTCGAAGACTTCCGTCTTCGAGGACAGGTCTTCCAGTTTCGGCGGCTCGCGGTGAATGGGCCACTTCTCTGCAGCATTCACTGGTCCACGCCCATCGATTTCGTCACCCAGCACGTTGAACACACGCCCGAGCGTCTCCTTGCCCACTGGGACTGAAACGGGTTGTCCAGTGTCGACAAGGTCCATGCCGCGGACCATACCGTCCGTCGAGCCGAGTGCCACACAACGGACACGTCCACCTCCGAGGTGTTGCTGGACTTCACCCGTGACGTTGATCTTCACCCCTTTGATCTCGGTGTCAATCTTCACCGCGTTGTAGATGTCCGGCAGGTTATCCTCCGCGAACTCGGCGTCAAAGGTCGAACCGATGACTTGGGTGACTTGTCCGATATTGTTAGCAGTTGCAGTTGACATGATGTTGTCCGTGGTCAGTTGTCCGTAGTCAGTTGTCAGGTCACGATCCGCCCCCTTGTCACAACGGACAACGGACAACGGACCACTGACAGGCGTTACTCTAGAGCCGCGGCTCCGCCGATGATCTCAGCGAGTTCGCTCGTAATCTGTGTCTGGCGGGCGCGGTTGTATTCCATGGAAATATCTCGAATCATCTCGTCCGCATTCTCCGTGGCGGACTTCATCGCGACCATCCGTGCGATCTGCTCGCCGACGGCTGCGTCGAGGAACGTCTTGAAGAACCGGGCCTTGAAAGCTGCGGGAACCAGTTCTTCGAGGATCTCTGCGGCACTCGGCAGGAACTCGTAGTCGATGGCAGCGCCGACAGAGGGCTCATCCGCCCCACCGGAACCCGCGAGGTCGCCGATCGGAAGTAAGGTTTGAATCGTCGGAGCCTGCTTCGAGGAGGAAAGAAACTCCTGATACGCCACTTCCAAACGATTCAGACGACCTGCGATAAAGTCAGCCACGTAGCGACTGGCGATCTCATTCACCTCGTCAAATGCAGGTTTGTCCTCGAACTGGTCGTATGTCCGGTCCATCGGAATGCCTTCAAACTTCATAAAGGCTGTGCCTCGTTTACCTGAGACTTCGAGGGTGACGTTCTTGCCCTCTTTCTCAAGTTGCCGAACTCGCTTGAGTGTCGGCCTGAGAATCCCGCCGTTGTATCCGCCGCACAGTCCACGATTGGACGTCAGCACAAGAACGGTGACATTCGTCTCCTCGGGCGGCTGTTGCAATAACGGGTGAGAGAACTTGAGATCGGCCGCTGCCAGGTCCGCGACGATCTCGTTGATCTTCCGCGTATAAGCAGCTGCTTCTGAGGCCCGGTCCATGGCCTTCTTGAACCGCGCAGTGGCGATCAACTCCATCGTCCGCGTAATCTTGCGTATGTTGCGGACCGACTTGCGTCGCTTAACGAGTTCTCGTGCACTGGCCATGGGTTAGCGATTGGGGAATAGGGAGTAGCGAGTAGGAACCATTTGCCACGTACTATGCCGTGGCGGACGCCGTTTCCAGGTCCTTTGCTTGCTCTTCCGATTTGAATCGACTTGCGAATTCCGTCAAAGCCGCTTTCAATGCTTCGATCGTTTCGTCGGAAAGATCGCCCGTGTTGACGATGGCATCCCGGACTTCGGACTTTTCCTCGCGAATGAACTGCAGCATCTCCTTTTCAGCCCGGGCGACTTCAGGCACCGGAACCTTGTCGAAGTAGCCGTTCGTCCCCGCGAAGATCGAAATCACCTGATCCGCGAAGTGCAGCGGTTCGTACTGGGGCTGTTTGAGGATCTCGACCATGCGGTAACCACGATCAAGCTGTCGCTGCGTCGCGGCATCGAGTTCGGTACCCAACTGGGCGAATGCTTCCAATTCGCGGAAGGCGGCGAGGTCGAGTCGAAGCGAGCCGGCGACCTTTTTCATGGCTTTCGTTTGAGCGTTACCACCCACGCGAGACACCGAGATACCGACGTTAATGGCGGGTCGCACTCCAGCGAAAAACAGGTCCGGCTCAAGGTAAATCTGACCGTCGGTAATCGAAATCACGTTGGTCGGAATATACGCGGAGACCTCACCTTCGAGTGTCTCGATGATCGGCAGAGCTGTCATCGAACCGCCGCCCAGCTCGTCGCTGAGTTTGGCCGAGCGCTCGAGCAATCGACTGTGACAGTAGAACACGTCACCTGGGTACGCTTCACGTCCCGGTGGACGTCGCATCAGAAGCGACAACTGACGATACGCCTGTGCCTGTTTCGTCAAGTCGTCATAGACGCACAGGGTGTGTTTGCCCTGATACATAAAGTGTTCAGCCAGTGCCGCGCCGGAATAGGGAGCGATGTACTGGAGCGGTGCCGGGTCGGATGCTGACGCCGAGATGACAATGGAGTAGTCCATGGCACCGGCCGCTTGCAGTGCCTCGACAATGCCGGCAACCGTTGCGGCACGTTGACCACACGCAACGTACACACAGATAACATCTCCGCCCTTCTGATTGATAATGGCGTCCACCGCAACAGCCGTTTTGCCAGTCTTGCGGTCACCGATGATCAGTTCACGCTGACCACGACCGATGGGCGTCATCGAGTCGACCGCTTTGATGCCTGTCTGCAACGGCTGCTTCACCGGCTGACGCTCGGCGACGCCCGGAGCCATGAATTCGACAGGACGGCTTTCACTACTGACGATGGGCCCCTTGCCATCAAGCGGGTTACCGAGCGGATCGATCACGCGACCGATCATCGCCTCGCCCACCGGGACGGAGAGCAGTTCGCCCGTCGTCTTGACTTCGTCGCCTTCCTGAATGCTGAGGTAGTCACCCAGAATGATGATACCGACGGAGTTCTCTTCCAGGTTGAAGCACAGCCCGCGCGTGCCGCCCGGAAACTCGACCATTTCGCCCGCCATCGCCGACTGCAGGCCGACGACGCGCGCGATCCCGTCACCCACTTCGATGACGCGTCCGACTTCCGCGGTCTGAATCTGACCCTGGAAGTCTTCAATTTCCTTCTGAATGACTGAAGCGATCTCGTCCGCTTTGAATTTCATGGAGGTACCTCTCTCGCAAACGGTGCTGAAGGGATTTCAGCCGCGATTTGAGCGAGCTGTCGTAAACGGTGTCACCGACCTGAATCACCAGACCGCCCAACAACGATTCGTCGACTTCTGTCTCGACGATCGGCTCGAAGGGAAGCGCAGCGTTCAGCCTGTCGGCTATGGATTGAACTTGTGATTCGGAAAGGGCGATGGCACTTTTGACCGTCACCCGCTTTTGCCCGGAACGTGTCTCGTATTCCGTTTGAGCCTCTGCATAAATCGCAGGCAGCAGGTCCAGCCGGTCATGCTCAGCCAGGACATGCAGAAACCGCACGAAGAACTCGGACGCCCGTGGCTTCACGACACGGTCGATGATTCCCTGCTTGTCGTCACGGCTGGTGAACTGCGACGTCAACAGCCGCTCAAACTCCGGATGCGGCACGAGCACATCATCATGAAACGACTGCAACTCTTCCAGCGGATCACTCACATTCGCCGAGGCAGCCGCATCCAGATAGGCCAACGCATACACCCGCGCAACAGCCTTCGCACTGGGATCCTCCAGCACATGCGATGGACAAGTTGCAGATGAAACTTCGCTCATGGTGGGACAGGTGAAACTTGAGGGATTACTGGTTCAGGAGGCGATCAGTCTCGCGAAGTCAACTCGCGTTGTGTGAAGTAATGTAATCAATGGCTTCACCGATCAGCCGATCATGGTCGTCACCAGTGAGCCTTTCGGACAAGCCCAAACGCGCCTGATCGACAACTCGGGCGGACATTGAATCAAACAGCTGATGCAAGGCCTGATCTCGAGTCCGCTCGATCTCTCCGAGAGCCCGGTCCTTGAGGAGCTCGGATTCTCGACGAGCTGAAGCGGAAATCTCGCCTGTGGTATACTCGGCATCCCGGTGTGCTTCGGCGATGCGTTCGCGAACTTCCTCGTCAATGGACTCCATTAAGCCTCTCTGCTCGATGAGCTTGACTTGTGCCTGCTGATTCATCGATTCGGCCTCTGTGATGGCGTCATTCTGTGCTTTCTCGCGGCCCTCCAGGCCACTCACGAATGATTTCCACCCAAGCTTTCGAATCACCAGGACAAAGCCAACGAACGTTACCAGAGACCAGAATGCCAGATCTCCACGAACACCCGCTCCGTGCTCGTCTGCATCTCCCGCCGCCCAGCAAATTGCTGGGGAAAGGAGTCCTGCGGCCAGAGCAGCGATCGATATTGAAGATCTGGCAAACATTCGCACTTGATGCCTTTGGGATCAATGACGTTAGAAACGAGACTTCATAAGGTGATCAATGGTCGCATTGGCCTGGCCGTCGACTTGGGCGTCCAAGTCAGCCATGGCTGCCTGCCTCGCAGACTCGATTTCAGCCAGTGCTCCATCACGCAAGGCAGCCGCTTCACGGTCAGCCTCGGCGATGATTCGGGCTTTTTCCTTCTCGGCCGCAGCTCGCGCGGCTGCCACAATCCCGCGAACTTCTTCAGTGACTGCTGACATTCTTGTTCGATGATCAGACAACAGCTTCTCTGCTTCAACGCGGGCCTGTTCAGCACCCGCGAGAGCCCGATTAACTCGGGACTCGCGAGCATCCAGACCCTCAATCAATGGTAACCAGGCAAATCGCTTTGCGAGGAAGACGTAGAGCAGGAAGGTGACCAGCGAAAAGATCAACAGGCGAAGGTCAGGCATTAGCGGAGGAGCGGACGTGTCGATGTGAAACGAGTCATGTTCCCCATCGTGAAGAGCAGCTTCCCCTTCTTCATGGCCCGCTTCTCCATGCGCTTCGTGGTCCGTTTCACCATGCCCGTGATCTTCACCTCCTGAAGCAGCAGCATGATCTTCCGTCTCATGGGCATGCGATTCTTCAGCATTGCAGGCACGAGCAGGCACCCCGAGGGAGAAAAGCACCATCAGGATGCAAATGTGCCAACGAACGAAGATCGAGAAGCGCATTGATAAGCCTTGCAAGATCATGTCACAACGATGAAGCAGGGATTACAGAATGGTGGCGAGGAGGCAGACCAGCAGAGCAAAGAAGGTTGCACCTTCGATCAGCGCTGCTGCGAGGATCATCCCACCGCGGATGTCGCCGGATGCTTCCGGCTGGCGAGCCATACTTTCAACGGCGGCTGCACCAATTTTGGCAATACCCAGTCCTGCACCCAGCATGATAACGCCGGCGCCGATCGACGGGGAGAAACTAATGGAAGTCCCGGCCTCTTGCGCCATCGTGGGAGCAACGAGTGCCAACACAGCGCTGGGCACCAAGAAGCACATTTTAACAATTCGGTTCACAGTCGAGTCTCCTGGTCTACACACGAGATATTGGAGGATGGAAGTTATTCTTCGCCACACATCAGCATGGCACAACAGTCTTAAAGTGAAATGGATCAGTGTGGGCTCAGGGACATCCCCACAAAGATCGTCGCGAGAAAAGCAAACACATACGCCTGGATGAAGGCGACAAGAAGTTCAAGCAGCCCCACTCCGATTTGCCCTAGAATGCTCGCCGGAGTCACGAGATACCACATGCCGCTATGGGCGGCCATCGCGATGAACCCGAGAATGACACCAAGCACGGTATGACCACCCATGATGTTCGCAAACAAGCGGACGGCCAACACGGCATGTTTGATAAACAGCCCAAGCACCTCGATACCGAAGATCATAGGGATGAGCATCATCTTTAGTGGCCCCGGGGCGTCAATGTCCGGCACAAGTGACGTCCAGAAACCCACCAGCCCCGACTGCTTCACTCCGTACATGAAGGTTGCCCCAAATGCAACAAGAGCCAACGCAATCGTCACGCTGATACTACCTGTTGCAGACCCCAGCCAGGGAACCGCCCCAAGAAGATTGCAGACCAGAATATAGAAGAAGCAGGACCAGATGAACGGAGCATAAGCGTCTGCAGGATGGCCGCCGTGAATATTACCCGAAGACAGCCCGCGCACCTCGGCGGTTAATGCCTCTTTATAGGGGTGCTGATGTCCGTGCAGTGGCTCGTCATACTCGGGATGAGCGTGGTCATCGTGATCCCCGTGACCGTGGTGGGCATGCGGGTCGCCGATAATCGGCCGGACCACCTCATCGCGAACGTAAACAGCAAGCAACTCCCAGAAGTTCCACCACCATCCGCTGGCCGTGTCGCCGGTCCGGACTCGCCTTGCGAGCCCACGAAAGATGAAAATCACCAACAAAGCAGCAACCGCCTGAAGCACCATGAATTTCGTGAGTTGAAACCCAAACGGCGCAGGCAATGCCACCGGATCGACGAACGGAAGTTCGAAGTACGGAAAATCGTAAACGTGATGAAAAGTTCCGTGTTCAGCAAACAACATATGGCCACGTTCACCCGTTAATCACTACGTTCACCCGTTAATCACTGTGGAGGAGTGGCATGCAACCTTGCTGTGCCAACTGGCACGCGACCAGTCCGCACAGTCTCAGTGAGCGCAAACCGAGTTTCGACCGCCAAGGCCACCAGATACACAGGGATCAACCAGCCAACAAACTGAGCCGCCGGAATGCCCGGCCATACCCGCTTGGCGATCAACACAGCAGCGAGCACGATCGCCATCCGCAGTCCGATGGCCATCAACAGAAATGCCAGAGGGGACCGCCCCGTCACTGAAATCGAGTGGAGCAATAAAACGAACACCCCAGGGAGCAGACAAACCAGCGATGCAGCAGACAGGCCGACAATTGCCACCGTGCCGCCAACGAGATACGCCGGCAGCAACAAGACAGCCCAAATGGCCGCCATCGCAAGTGTCAATCCGGCCAACTGCAAAAACATCGGAGCTTGTCACTTCTCGGAGCGACGATCGCCCCTGGTTCTTTTCAGATCGTGACCGGCCACGCCTCGTGCCAGTCTTATGATTTCCAAGACAAAAAATAGGCCACCCAGAGAAGCACCCAAGATCGTGAACCAAGGGGTCGTACCCCAATGACGATCAGCGAGATATCCCACCCCGGAAGGTACAGCCATCTGCATGGCGATCGACGTCACTCGACTCGCCCAAACCATTCCCTTCACGTGAGCGTGGTCGGATTGGCGAGGACGAGGCACGGTTCAGTCCCTCTTAACTTGGCTCGCGCGCAGAACAGGCGTTCTGACCCATGAGCAGGCGGAGTGTACTGGTGTCAAAAATGGAAGTCAAAGGACTGCAATTCTCTACAGTTGAGTTTCCCAGAACTGGTGGGCGCGCTTCTCAATCATGAGGACATTACCGGGGCATGAACACCCCCTTCACAGCGCCGGGCAGGGGGCACTCTGCCTTGCGTTGAGATACCCGCACCAAGTGGCTCGCTGTTCAATCGCAATTTCCCACAGAGTCGACGTCGTTCTCTGCGTGTGTTGCGATCAAAAACTCCGAGAATCTACGGGTTTTTTCGCGGGCCGATGCCTCTCCGACAATTGACAACCCGGAGAGTGACCGCTCTACTTACGCCTGTTCAGGCTTTTCCTGCTTGGAAAACAAGGGGTTTCATCAGGATTGCCTGCGAGTCAGTACGGCGGACGACACGCATGGACGACGGCAGACATGGCCGCCCGAGCATTGACGGATCGCCCGTGGCGGTTTTCGAACAGCATCTCTCACCTCATTGAAAGGACACAGCATGGCCAAAAAACAGACTTACGGAAAAGCGCTCACAAAGACCGAAACGCTCAACGCATTGGCAGAAGCTTCCAATCTCAGCAAAAAGGAAGTCTCAGCGGTCATTGAGGCGTTGGGCGATCTGATCGGGAAAGAGCTCAGCAAGAAGGGCCCCGGCGTGTTTAACGTCCCCGGTCTCATGAAGGTGAAAGTCGTCGACAAGCCGGCTTCCAAAGAGCACACGCGGCCCGACCCGTTCAACCCGGGTCAAATGATGACCGTTAAAGCCAAACCGGCCAGCCGTCGCGTGAAAATCCTCGCCCTCAAGGGACTCAAAGACATGGTCTGAGTTTCGTGGGGACGTAAATCGCCATCTCGTGAGTCGTCGCGACTCCAGAGCCCGGTCAGTTTGGCGAAAGAATCACGTTCATCGAACACACCCGGTCCACTCCCTTTGAGTGGTCGGGTGTTTTTTTGTCAACGACTCGTCGGTTGACTCAGACGTCTGCCTTCGATGCCCGACGTCGGCGACGCACTCCGAGAGCGCTTAGCAGTCCGACTCCCATGAGGGCCATACTGCTCGGCTCGGGGGTTCCCATGATCTGGAAACCTGTGAGGTCAATGATTTCCGGGTTGGCATTAACCTGCAGTCGAATGACAAGATTGGTAATGGAACCATTGTCGACAATCGCGTCAAACGTGAGGTCCTGGCCGGCGGTCGCAGCGTTCGTCGGATTCCACGTTTGTCCGGTGTTGAGACTGGTCAGAAACCCGCCCGCTGCACCGATCGTGTCGAAATCAACTCCCTCGGTGCTGGTGATATCGAAGCCGTCACCGCTGGTGCCGAAGACGGCGTCGAACTCCTTCGTGCCGGCTCCCGAGTTCGTGAAGAACAACTGCAGGCTGTGAAACCCCGTCGTGTCGATCGTTCCTATCAAAGTCGCTTCAACAAGGAGCGCTCCGGTCCCGTTGCCCTTCGTCGCACGAAGTCCACCTCCACCGCCGATCACGCCGGCACCGGGGTCTGTTGCACTCCCGATGAGTGTCGTGTTCACGTTCCACATGGCACCGTCACTGAAATCAATCGTATGAACAAGTGCTGCTTTCGCGGATTGGTTGATCGACGCAATCACGAGGACTGCCAGCATGAGAGGAAGAGACCTCATTCGTCGCTCCGTGCTGTCGAAGCCCTGACAGCGATGATCCATTTGGGGAGAAATGCAATGCTGCTTAGGCAGCCTTGCGATGCACGGGGGAGCGTGCCCTGTACTCTATCACCTCTCCCAAACGACGCAGTTGAGGCACGGTGGAAGCACTCAGGATTGAAAAGTTTTCCACGGGGCGTCCCGCTCAATGCACAATCGCATCAGATCAGGTACGCGGGCTGACGAATTGCCTCAAGACGACAAGAATCGCCAAATCGGTCTCAAGTCACTCCGAGCTTTGACGTCATGTATGTGCGGCGTCGACCAATCCCGTACCATATCGATGGCTTCGGCTGGAATTCCTGACCAACGCTCTGTCCCGCTGCGTAAGTATTTTCACCCCTCGGTCCGCCTCATCGCAGGAACGTTCGCCTCGCATCTGTGACTACACAAGGATGTCACGGACCACGTTGCCGTGGACGTCGGTCAGGCGGAAGTCACGGCCCTGGAAGCGGTATGTGAGACGCTTGTGGTCGATTCCGAGTTGGTTGAGGATCGTGGCGTTGAGGTCATGAATGTGCACCGGGTTCTCGGTGACGTTGTACGAGAATTCGTCGGTGGCCCCGTAGGTGATGCCCGGCTTGATGCCGCCGCCCGCCATCCACATGGTGAAACAACGGGGGTGATGATCGCGGCCGTAGTTCTCGCGAGTCAGTTTGCCCTGACAATAGACGGTCCGTCCGAATTCACCTCCCCAGATGACGAGCGTGTCGTCGAGGAGTCCTCTCTGCTTGAGGTCTTTGACCAAAGCAGCTCCACCCTGATCGACGTCACGGCACTGACCGGTGATGTCATTGGGGAGATTACCGTGCTGATCCCAGCCGCGGATGAAGATCTGCACGAACTGCACGTTCCGTTCTGCGAGTCGACGGGCGAGGAGGCAGTTCGCCGAGAACGTTCCCGGCGTCGAGACCTCCGGGCCGTACATCTCCAGCGTCTCCTTCGACTCATCGGAGAAGTCCATCAGTTCGGGGACGGACGTCTGCATCCGGTAGGCCATCTCGTACTGCTGAATACGGGTGTTGATCTCCGGATCGCCGAACTCCTCGTACTGCTTCTCGTTCAACTCTGCGAGGGCATCCAGCATCTGCCGACGTGACTGGCCGGTGACACCGGGCGGATTCGACAGGAACAACACCGGATCGCCCTGTGATCGTAGCGAGACCCCGGCATGCTGGCTGGGCAGCCAGCCAGTCCCCCACAAACGCTCGTACAGGGCCTGAGCCGACTTACGACCGGTCCAGGTTGAATGCAGGACCACGAAATTCGGCAGGTCGTCGTTCATCGACCCAAGACCATAGGACAGCCATGCTCCCAGCGATGGCCGACCGGGGATCTGGGCGCCTGTCTGAATGTAGGTGATGGCCGGGTCGTGATTGATCGCTTCGGTGTGTAGGCTCTTGATGAAACAGACATCGTCAGCGATCGATGCCGTGTGCGGAAGCAGTTCGCTGACCCAGGCACCGCTCTCGCCGTGCTGAGCAAACTTAAACTTGGTGGGAGCGATGGGGAAACGTTCCTGCCCAGAGGTCATTGTCGTCAGCCGCTGCCCCTGACGGATGCTCTCCGGTAGATCAGTATCGAACAGCTCATCCATCTTGGGCTTGTAATCGAACAGATCCATCTGCGACGGGGCCCCCGACATAAACAGATAGATCACGCGTTTCGCCTTTGCAGGGAAGTGCGTCTCGCCCAGGATACCTCCTCTGGGGGCTGATGGCTGTTGGCTGATGGTTGATGGCGTCGCTGCGAACAGGTGTGGATTGATCAGCGACGCCAGCGCGGCTCCACCGATGCCGGTCGCCGTTCGTCCGAAAAAATGTCGCCTGGTCTGCAGAAGTTGGTGTTCGCGATAGAGATTCATGGTGATCACGTGCCCTTTTGGCAGTTCCGTATGGTCATGGACTTCGTTTGACCACTATCCCTTGGTCACAGTTTCATCGAGATTCAACAGCATGTTGGCCAGCAGCGTCATTGCTGCGAGTTGGGGATCATTGGACTTTTCGCGGTCCAAATGTTGTGGGTTCAGCAGAGTTGTTGCTGAATCGATTAACGCAGTTGCTCCATCCGAATCGCTCTCGTAGCTCGCGAGCTGTTGCGAGTAGACCTGCTTGAGCACTTGCAACTCCTGTTTGCTGGGAACACGCGATGTGACCGTCCGGTATGCCCACGACAGTTGCTCATCGAGTGACTCGCCTCCCTCGTTCATGATTCGTTGGGCGAAGAGGCGAGAGGCCTCGACATATTGCTTGTCGTTCATGAGCACGAGTGCCTGCAATGGGGTGTTCGTTCTCGCGCGGCGGACCGTGCATGCTTCGCGGGAGGGAGCGTCAAACGTCGCCATTGAGGGAGGCGGTGACGTCCGTTTCCAGAAGGTGTACATGCTGCGACGATAGAGTTTCTCGCCGTCATCCTGCGAAAAGTTGGCCGTGTTGCTGTCGGTGTAACCGACCGCTTTCCACAGTCCCAGCGGCTGATATGGCTTCACACTCGGGCCACCCAGTTTCTCGACCAGCAGTCCACTGACGAACAACGCCTGATCGCGAAGCATCTCCGCATCCATGCGGAACCGCGGCCCACGTGCGAGCCAGCGGTTGGCGGGGTCCTGTCGCCATTGATCCGTGGGGGCCTGAGACGTCTGCCGATAGGTCGCCGACATCACGATCAGCTTTTGCAAGGCTTTCACGTCCCAGCGGGTGCGGATGAACTCCGTCGCCATCCAGTCGAGCAACTCCGGATGGGATGGTCGCTCGCCTTGCACGCCGAAGTCCTCAGCCGTCTTGACGATGCCTGTGCCGAAGTACCGCTGCCACCAGCGATTGATGGCCACACGGGTTGTCAGCGGATGCGAAGGATCGACGAGCCACCGTGCGAGTCCCAGCCGATTCGTCGGTGCCCCTTCGGGTAACGGCGGCAACACGGCCGGCAGAATGCGAGGCACCTCGTCCCCTCTGTTATCGTATTCGCCCCGCTTGAGAAAGTAGGACGCTTTCGGCTCGGCCAATTCCTTCGCCACCATCGTCTTGGGAATCTCACCATTGAGTGCATCCAGCTGTTTCTGAACTTCATCCTGTCGCGCAGCAATCGGTTGGATCATCTCCCGCGAACCGGGAAAGACATTCTTGAGGAAGTGTCGCCTGAGCACTCGCTGCTGTTCGTCCGATCGTTCGCCCGGCGTGACCTTGAGCGCCTCCTGAACCGCCTTCGGCAGGCCTTTTCCTTCACCGGCCGCCAACTCCCACAGGCGTTGTGACTCGAAAGATTGTCCCTCCTGCGGTGTGCGGGTCGTGATCCCCGCTGTGTCCCAGTAGACGGTGCCGTCATGCTGCGTGAAGGCCCAGCCGTTGAGTTGTGAGCCGGGCGAGAGGCCGACCTCGGCCACCGGTACCTCCAGGCGAACCCACTCACCAACTGCGGGGAGATCGCCGAATCGCTTGCGGCTCGGTTGTCCGTCCTCACCCCAGGGGATCACATTCTCACCCCAGTAGGCACGATGTTCCCATTCCCCATCATTGAATTGGAGCATGATCTGTTTGGGCGGAATCTCCGCATCGAGGTACACGTAAGCGAAGAGCGTGTCCCCCTCTCCAATGACAAGAGGCGACGTGGCTCCCGTGAAGAAGTGTTGGGCCAAACCCTCTGCGGTCCGTTTGGTCGAGGTCTCGCCCGAATAAACGGGCTCTGGGGCTTTAACAAACTCCCACGGATGTCCCGTTTGCTGCTGGTTCGCACCTGCGGGGACCGCGTCATCGATCCAGATGAAGTCTTTCCGCTCGAAGGACGACTCGTCGGCATCCGATTGCGGGTCGCTGTATTCGAGCGAGTCGTAGGTCTGATCGATCTCCTGTTTGACGGCTGCCAGTTGTGCGTTCAACTCTTCCTTGCGAGCCGTCTGTTCCGCTGAGGGGACCTCGATGATGGGCGGGTGCAACTCGGCGTTGCCGTCGAGTGGGTTCTCATCAAAGCTGTTGAAGTAGGCGAACAGCCCATAGAATTCCCGCTGCGTGAGTGGATCGAATTTGTGGTCATGGCAGACGGCACATCCCGTCGTCAGGCCGAGATACACGGTGGAGAAGGTCTCAACGCGATCGACCGTGTTGCGGACATAGCACTCCTCCGCAATGGAGCCCCCCTCGCTGGTGCTGACGTTGCACCGATTGAACCCCGTCGCGACGACCTGCATCACGTCGGGATCGGGAAGCAGGTCCCCGGCGATCTGTTCGACAGTCATCTGATCGAACGGCTTGTTGTCATTAAAGGCATCGATCAGCCAGTCTCGGTACTTCCAGATGGATCGTTTGTTGTCCAGATGCAACCCGTGCGTGTCTCCATAGCGGGCCACGTCGAGCCAGTACCGTGTCATGTGTTCGCCGTAGCGTGGTGAGCGAAGCAGGCGATCAACCAGTGTCTCGTACGCATCTGGAGAATCGTCACTGAGAAAGTCCTCGACCTCCGCGACCGTCGGCGGCAGTCCCGTCAGATCGAGCGTCACTCGGCGAATGAGAGTCTCCTTCGACGCCTCCGGTGACGGCCCAAAGCCATGCTCCCTCATCTTCACGAGCGTGAAGTGGTCGATCTCGTTGACTGGCCATTCGCTGTCACTCACGTCGGGAACGTTCGGTCGCACCGGCGGCACGAAGGCCCAGTGCGCCTCCCACCGGGCTCCCTCGGCGATCCAGCGTCGCAGCGTGTCGACCTCCTCTGGAGTCAACTGCTTGTAATCAGAATCAGGCGGCGGCATCCGCTGATCCGCGTCCTCGGTCGTCACTCGTTTGAGTAATGTGCCCGCTTCCAGGTCGCCCGCAACGATCGCGAAATGGCCCCCCAGATCTGCAAACGCTCCCTCCTCCGTATCGAGACGCAACTCCGACGTCCGGGCATTCTCATCGGGTCCGTGACATTGAAAGCAGTTGTTGGAGAGAATCGGCCGCACTTCTCGACTGAAGTCGACCTCAGCGGTCGCAACGGAACACACCGGCACAATCAGTGTCAGGCCAATCATCCACGCGACTAGAGACTCACGATTCGGCATCTCAGGTTTCTCCCCGTTCGGATGGCTCGTCATTTCACCCAATGTTACCAGAGACTCTGGCCGAGGACAGTCGCCCAATTCCGATGCTCGGCAGTCGAGCTGGATATTGAGCAATTCACCGTCGTCGCTCGACAGCGGAGCTGTCGGCTTGGGAGGTCATTCTGCCTCGCCGCCAGACTCGACGTCGATCAGAACGTCCTCCCCTTCGACCCGGACGGCATAGGTCTCGACGCTGAGCTTGGACTTGGGAGCGTCCAGCCATGAACCGTTCTTCAGGCAGAAACGCCACGCGTGCCAGGGACAGGTGACGGCTCCCTCGTCGACCCAACCTTCTGAGAGCGACGCTCCCATGTGCGGGCACAGGTCGTTGATGGCTCGGAATTCGCCGTCCACATTGAACAATGCGATGAGTTTACCGTCTGCGGAAAATGTGCGGCCTTGACCGACGGGCACGTCGGAGGTCTTTGCGATCGGTTGCCAGGAACTCATTGGACTCTGTCAGAAAAACTCGAAATCGGGCGGGCATTTCTGCCGATTCTAAAGAGGTGGGGCGCCCTGTGTCATTAAAGGGTGCACTTTGCTTGTTGAACGACTGCCGGTCACAGGGAGGTGACGGTCAATGTCCGCTGCCCATTCTGCTGCTGTTCCCGCTGCCCGTCTCGTCAAGGATCTGACCCGCCGCTACCGGCTGACCTCGGCGTCGAAGCTGCTCGACATCGGGGGCGATGGTCACTTCGTCGATGGACTCCGCACCCGTGGAGTGACGGCCTTCGGCCTCTTCGACGGAGCTGCTCCGCCTCGCGACCCGTACGCGAATCAACCGGCGTTGATCGAGATGCCCCAGCGGCAACCGGCCGTGTTGCATCAGGGCATCCCCTTCCCGGCCCAGTCCTTTGAGTGCGTCCTGCTGCGACAAACGAAGACGTATGACGGGTCACTTGCGAGCCCCGAAGCCTGTACGGCGACAGCCAATCTGCTCGCCAGCCTGAAGCCGGGGGGAGTCCTGCTCTGGTGCGTGCCCGTCTCGCGAGACGAGTTGGTGTCGCATCTCTCCGCCTTTCCGGGTCAGCCGCAGTCGGTCAAACTCGGCACTGGTGGCATTGCTGGAGCACTGTTGCGGACGATCGGAATCGGCCGCAACAGTGGTCTCCCTGCGGTCGAGTACCGGCTTCCGAAAGAGCCGATCTCCCGTCTCGAATGGCACCGCATCGCCCGACAAGCCGTGATGTCTGCACAACAACCGGCAGCCTGATAGCGGTCGATCCGTCCCAGCCGTTAAGATGCCCGCATCATGAATTGGTACCTACTGTGCCGCATGCTCGGGATGCTGGGCATGCTCGTCGGAGCATCGATGATCTTCAGCATGCCGTGGGCCTTCCCGGTCTGCGGACAGACTGAAGCGTTCGAAGCGCGAGGCTTCTGGAGTATGGTCGCTGCGTTCTTTTGCAGCCTGACCATCGGCGGCATGCTCTACACGATCGGTCGTAAGGACGAAGGCACAATTCTTCGTAAAGAGGCACTCGCCGTCGTCGGGCTCGGCTGGATTCTCGCAGGGTTACTCGGCGCTCTTCCCTATCTATTCGGAGGGGTGGAACGCATGCCGGGTGTGCCGATGAGCGTCATCGATGCCTTATTCGAGTCACTCTCCGGATTCACCACAACTGGGGCATCGGTCCTGACCGAACTCGAGGACCCCGCGCTCGTCCCGCGCTGCGTGCTGTTCTGGCGATCATTCACCCACTGGCTGGGCGGCATGGGCATCATCGTGCTGTTCGTTGCTGTGCTTGGCCAACTCGGTGCCGGCGGCAAGGCCATGATGCGACGCGAAGTCCCCGGCCCCATTACCGAGGCCGTCCGCCCGCGAGTTCGAGAAACGGCTCTCACCATGTGGGCCATCTATGTCGGCATCAGCGCGGTCGAGACGGTGCTGCTCTGGGCCGAAGGACTCTCCTTCTACGATGCCCTCTGTCACACATTCGGCACCGTTGCGACCGGCGGATTCAGCACCTTCAACAAGAGTGCTGGCCATTTCCAAAAACCACTCATCGAAGGCACGATCATCGCCTTCATGGTGATCGCGGGCAGCAACTTCTCCCTCTACGACATGGTGCTGAGAAACAAGGGCGGTCGCGATTCCGGAATCTTTGGCCGGTTCGCCCCGCTGTTTCGTGATCCTGAGTACCGTCTTTACGCGACCATTCTGTTTATCGCAACGTGTATCGTGACGATTAGCCTGCTGCGACACGGTGTCTATCCCGACGTCCTCCAAGCCGCAAGACATGCCGCGTTCAATGTCGTCTCGCTCATGACGACCACGGGCTTCGGCACCGAGGACTTCACCCAATGGCCGCAACTTTCCAAAGCGATCCTGCTGTCGCTGATGTTCATCGGCGGCTGTGCAGGTTCGACGGGAGGCGGCATCAAAGTCGTCCGCTATCTCCTGTTCTTCAAGATCCTCTGGCTGGAGATCGAACGGGCCTTCCGTCCCAACGTGGTGAGGCCGTTACGTATCGGCAACACCCCCATTGACGATGGGGTCCGCCGCGATGTCACCGTTTACTTCGGCCTGATGCTCGTGTTGTTCACGTGCAGTTGGCTGCTCCTCGTCGGCATTGAGGCAGATCATCACTGGGACCTTCGCACGTCCCCCACATCAGCGGAAAAGCTCTTCGATTGTGCGACCGCAGTCGCTGCAACGCTGAACAACATCGGCCCCGGCATGGGCATCGTCGGCCCGGCGGAGAACTACACCTTCTTCAGTCAACCAGCCAAACTTCTGCTCACCATCCTGATGGTCCTCGGTCGTCTGGAACTGTTCGCGATTCTTGTTCTACTGTTCCCATCCTTCTGGCGCAATTGACCTCCGGCTTGCCGTTTCGCTCGTCTTCATTTCCGTCAAGACTATTCTCATGTCTATCGCCGTCATCGGTTCCCACGGCCAACTCGGCACCGACCTTATGCACGTCCTTGGTGACGAAGCGATCGGCCTCACACATGCCGACATCGAAATCACCGATCCCGCATCGATCGATGCATCGCTCGACGAACGCTCCCCAAACATTGTGATCAACACAGCTGCCTACAACCTCGTCGACAAAGCTGAGGAAGAACCCGAATCCGCGTTCGCTGTCAACGCCTTCGCTCCCTTGAACCTCGCCAGAGCCTGTGCCTCCCGCGACATCACACTCGTCCACGTCTCGACTGACTACGTGTTCGGACAGGACGCAGAACGCACGACGCCCTACACCGAACAGGACCGGCCTGGCCCTGTAAGTGTCTACGGCACGAGCAAACTCGCCGGCGAGCATCTCGTCACAGCAGGTTGTCCTCGCAGCTTTGTCGTCCGCACTTGTGGCCTGTATGGCAACGCGACCTCACCCGGCAAAGGGAACTTCGTCCGCACCATGTTGCGACTCGGTCAGGATCGCGATGAACTCACGGTCGTCAACGATCAACGTTGCACCCCCACCGCGACAGCCGACGTCGCCACCGCCATCGCCGCTCTGATCCGGACAGACGCCTACGGCCTCTACCACTGCACCAACGCCAGCGACACCACCTGGTGCGAACTCGCCCAGACCATTTTCGAGATCGCCGGACTCGACGTCACCGTCAAGCCGATCACCACCAGTGAATTTGGAGCCCCCGCCCGGCGTCCCTCCTACAGCGTCCTCAACTGCGACCGCCTCACCTCAGTCACCGATGTCACGATGCCCCACTGGCGCGACGCGCTCACGGACTACCTGTGAGCAAATTAGCGGTACCCGTCGGGAAGCGGAGTCACCCCACTTGATTCTACCTTGCGCTCCAAGAGTTGACCCAGGCAACGACGTTCGTTGGAGTCCCTAAGAGAACCGGCATTTCACGCGTCAATTTGAGTCCTCAGGCCAAGTGCTGGATGTTGCCCCGACACGCAGTGTCATTGTGAACTGCTCAGGAAACATGTCGGATGAGATGTCTGGATTGGGCAGCGTGAATCTCTTGCCGGACTGTAGGTACTCGGCGTGATCAACAAGGAGCTTCTCCCACTTTGGTTTGATCCGTTTTGCCTCTGCCGCGACATCGATATTCGTGTTCCACCCGCCACCACCCACGTTATCGAAAACGGTCCTAAGGGCGTTCAGACAGGGATAGAGCATGCCCGGCTCATCCAGACGGGAGACGAGGATCTCGAGTCGTTCCTGTTCCGCGCCGATCTCAATCGCAGCTTGAGAGGCTGCACGAAACAGCCAGTCGTCCTTCGCACGTCGTAGTGTGGAGAGGACCGGCTTGCGGAACTGTGTGAGCTTGTCTCGGCCGATGATACGACATGCAGCAGTCGCCACCCCGTGTTGATTTGATTCCAACAAGGCAGGCAGGTTTTGATGCAACTCTTCCGGGAACGGCTGCGGCAGACTTTCCAGAGCCCGTTCCTGCACATACGCCACGTGGCTCTTCAGGGCCGCATCGCACGTCTCGATCCAACCAGCTGGACGAAACTCGTGATCAGTACGAAGTCCCGCCAGAAACAACATCACCTCTCCCGGCGAGGATGGCTGCACAGGGACTGATGCACCCCGTTCGATGAGACGTTCCAGGGCATCGTCCAACCGCCAGCAGACGGATCGCCGACGATAATAGATGTTCCTCTCCTCGGTTTTCAGCCCGGTCTTCGGAAGTTCGGAATTCAAGGCAGCGACCAGATGTGAGATGTCCTCAGGCACGCCGATGCCGCCCATCAGGTAGGCACCGTCATCGACCGTTTCCGTCTCCCCCGATGCCAGCAACCGGACCGCAATCTCACGAACATCCGGAGCAAACTCATCCCGCCAACTCGTCCTGACGAGCCATGCAGTGTGAGACTCCGGCCGGCCTTTATCGGCATTTGGCTCCTGCGTGTCATGTCTGGGAAGATGGTGTGGGATGCGACGCCTCAGCTGATCCGTCGCATGCCCGGCAACTTCCTCGCTGCCACTGTTGATGAGATCAATCAGCGCTCTCGTTGCTTCCGGCGTAGCAACACTTCCAACGCCCTCAATGGCATGTGCGTTCCCCTCACGAGCAGCCTCTGCTAGTGCCGGGAGGTATGCGCCGAAACTGATCTGCGTGAAATCGGGATGCGGTGGCGACTTCTTCCCCACCAGGACCCCCGTGAAGGGCGGTTGGCTCAACCAATCCACAACGAGGTTCCGAGCCTCGGCCTCCGTCGGCTCCCTGAACCGAAGAACAATCTTCCCCTCAGGCAGCGGTCGCGATTCGGTCGCCTTCCATCCGCAATCATGTCGAACTCTGACGAAGTAGGTCCCCGGCCTCTCGAACCGCGCGTAACGCACGATCCTTACCGACGCATAAAACGGATTGTCCGGCGTCACTTCGGTTGGACCACCGATGCCCCCCATGTGATCATAACAGGGGTACGGGTCAGCCAACGTGTTCCCATGTTGGTCCTGCGCGACGACCTCAAACCGAAGTGCCCGTGCTGCTCCCCGATAGTCGCCGCCCGAATCAACATTGAAAGCCGGTCCTCCGACGTTCTCAACCGTGAAGTGCACCAGTACGTTCTCACCGAGGAAGTACTCAGCCTTGTCCGCCGACAGCGATACCATCGCGTTGTCCGGCACAGGGTCCGATCCCCCCCAATGAGCAAAAGCAGGCCGCTCCGGCCAATCGTCGTCCGAGCGAACACTCGACCATCCCTGAATAAAGATCAGGACACCCAGCACACTCCATCGAAGAGAACTCGCCATGATGTGGTCCTCCAAACGTTCCCCACTCCAACCCCGCACCGTGAGGTTTTGATCGTGGCTTTCAGTTATTGAACGTCGATCTCTTTGTAATCGCCCGGTTGACTTCCGTTGACGGCATCCGCGATGTCTGTGATGACATTCTGAATCAACGGCCACGAAGTTGACTTGAGGACGATGATTGCAATGCTGCGGTCTGTCAGATTCTGTTGGTACTTCAGGTTCTGGTCCGTCGTGATCAGGGCGTCATAGCCATCATTCTCTGCTGCTTCGAGCAGGTCGCCGTTTTCCAGTTGGGACCAGCCGGCTTCATATACGGTGGTGACATCGTGTCCATCGAGATGATTTCGTAACGGTGCCGGGGTTCCCTGATCGAACAACACCTTCACGGAATGCTTGCTCCGGCGGTTTCAATCTCGAGATTGAGGACGCTTTCCACCTGATCACGAGTGACACCGGGGAACCAGTCCAGAAACTCGTCGACGGATGCACCGTCGCGCAGATTCTCGAAGAGGGCCGTGACAGGGACGCGAGTTCCCTTGAAGACCCACGCTCCGCTCACGACGTGTGGGTGCCGTTCGACTGCGTCACATTCTGTCCAGTCTTTCACGGGAGTCACCTGTCTGTTGAGCCGATTGCCTGGAAACCTACTGAGATCGTAACCGATTGGAGATTTCGTTGACTACCTCTTCCATCGGCAACCGTACCTGCTCCAGCGTGTCGCGGTCGCGGAGGGTGACGGTGTTGTCTTCATCGACCGTTTGGCCGTCGATGGTGATGCACCAGGGGGTGCCGATTTCGTCCTGGCGGCGGTAGCGGCGGCCGATGGCTGATTGCTCGTCGTACTGGGCGGCGATGCCGGCTGACTTGAGGCTGCGGAAGAGTTCCTTCGCCTTCTCGGGCATGCCGGCTTTCTTGATGAGGGGCAGGACGGCGACTTTGATGGGGGCCAGTCGCGGGTGAAACCGCATCACCGTGCGGGACTGCATGTTGCCCTTGTCGTCCGGCTGTTCGTCCTCGTAGTACGCCTCGCAGATGAACGCCAGCGTCGCCCGGTCAGCACCGGCAGAGGGTTCGATGACGTGCGGGGTGAAGCGTTCCTTCGCCTGATCGTCGAAGTAGGTGAGGTCCTTGCCGCTGCCCCGCCATTTGGGTTGGCCATGCTCGTCGAGTTGGACTTCGAGCTTGCCGTCCTTTGCCATGAGTTTGCCTTCCATGTGCGAGCGGAGGTCGAAGTCGCCCCGATGGGCGATGCCTTCCAGCTCGCCGAACTCGCCCTCCGCCATGAAGGGAAACTGGTACTCGATGTCCGCTGTGCCGACAGAGTAGTGCGAGAGTTCGTCGGCGTCATGGTCGCGGAGTGTGAGTCGTTCGCTGCCGATGCCGAGCGATGTGTACCAGGCAAACCGGCGGTCACGCCAATACTGATACCACTGTTGTGACGAGTCGGGATGGCAGAAGAACTCGATCTCCATCTGCTCGAACTCCCGCGAGCGAAACGTGAAGTTGCGGGGCGTGATCTCATTGCGAAAGCTCTTGCCGATCTGGGCGACGCCGAACGGCACCTTAACACGGCTGCTGTCGACGACATTTTTGAAGTTCACAAAAATACCCTGAGCCGTTTCCGGACGGAGGAAGGCCGCGTCGTCCTCGGTGCCCAATGCGCCGACGATCGTCTTGAACATCAGATTGAAGTCGCGAGGGTCGGTCAGTTCGCCACGACAGGCCGGGTTGGGACAGTGCGGATGCACGCTGCCTGGCATCTCGGTCAACTGGTCGAGAGTCACATCGCTGATGTCGTCCGTGGCCGCATCACCGGCTGCCTTCTGGAGCTTCTTGTCACCGGAAGACGGCCAGTCGTAATCATCCGAGCCAGGCATGTAACCCCATGCGAGAAGTGGCTCGCCGATCTCGTTGACCATCAGCTTGAACCGCAGATGGTCGGCCCGGAACCGGCTCTTGCATTGCTTGCAATCGACCATCTTGTCGACAAACAGATCGTAGTGACCGCTGCACTTCCAAACCTGCGGGTGCATGATGATGGAGGTATCGACACCCACCATCTGAAACGCGGTCGGCGCTCCCTGGGGCGCATCGAGCGGGTCGTGCATGTTGACCATGTCCTGCCACCACGCCTCACGGACGTTGCGTTTGAGCTCAACCCCCAGCGGGCCGTAGTCCCAGAAGCCATTCTGGCCGCCGTAGATCTCGGAGTTTTGGAAGATAAAGCCCTTGCGTTTGCAGAGGGCGACGATTTTGTCCATCTGGTTGGAGCTGTCGGAGTCTTTTGACATTGGTGGTGTTTTTCGTGTGGGTTAACCGCCAAGACGCCAAGAGCGCCAGGGACGGAGATACTTTTGATTGTGACGCCTTGGCGTGCTCGGCGCCTTGGCGGTTCATTTCTTTCAGGTGATGGTGTTCGTATCGCGGGACCATTCGGGGACGATCGTGAATCGGTCGAGTTCAGAGGCACGATCAACGTCCGCGTCGAGGCCGAGTCGTAGGAGGTTCTGACCGCCACGGCTGGCTCGAATGGTCTCGCGAAACGTGTTGTCGTCCATGAAATGGGAGCGATAGTAGTCGATCGCCATTTGGGTTTGAACGTCAGGGGTCTGGGGATCGAGATCGGCGGCGATGGCCCCTGCGAACAGGATGTCCTCTGCGGTGAGGTGCCCATTGGTGCCGGCACACACGAGATGCACAGGGCGACCGTCGTCCCGGAGGACACGTGCAACAGCAGCCCGGTTCACAAACGTGCCGATGATCACCCGCGTGGCATCTTCGCACGCTCTGAGGGCACGGGTGCCATTGGTCGTGGTGAAGGCAATCGTCCTGCCTGCGACCACTTCAGCCGTGTAAGCGAGGGGCGAGTTGTCGAGATCGAAGCCGTCGATCAACTGCCCGTGCCGTTCGCCACCGAGCAGAACTTTATCTGGTACGTGACCAGCAGCGACCGCTTGAGCCTCTTCGACAGACTCGCAGGGCACGACGGACACAGCATCGTTCGCCAGAGCATGCACGATGGTCGTCGAAGCCCGCAGGACATCGATCACCACCGCCACGCCTCCCTTCAGGCAGCCGGGGGGCATCAACGCTGGCAACATGTGCACATGAACTTCACTGGACATCCGGCAATCATAGTTGTCTCACTGACGTCGGTACATCCCCGGAATTTGACGCCTCGGTCCAGAATCTGGTGATCTTTTGGGGAGATCGCTACGTTCAAGGAAATGCGAACATCACCTGACCCGCACGTCTGTTCCAGGAGACGATCATGCTCGTGACATCAACGCCAACGATCGAGAATCACCCCATTCAGGAGTACCACGGTCTCGTCAGCGGCGAGGCGATTCTGGGGGCGAATGTGTTCAAGGACTTCTTCGCCAGCATCCGTGACATCGTCGGCGGTCGGTCAGCGGCCTACGAACAGGAACTGCGAAAGGCGAAGGACATCGCCATCGAGGAGATGTGCGACATGGCGAAGCAGAGTGGGGCCAACGCAGTCGTCGGCGTCGATCTCGATTTCGAGACCATCGGCATCGGCAGCGGCGGCAACATGCTGATGGTCAGCGCAAGCGGGACAGCGGTTGTGATCTGAGGTCTCGTTCAGTCCACCAATGACTTCGCAAACTTGCGACCGGTGACCGAGAGTGCGTAGTCGTTGAACTCGTTCGGACGGACCCACTTGAGAGGGCGACCGTTCTTGTGCAGTCGTCCAGAGTCGAAATCTGCGACGAGACATCGCAGCGTGATGAGGTAGCGTGTGACGGTGTGTTTGATCGTTTTGACCGGATGTGGGTCGCGGAACCAGATGCCGGTGAGGCCGTGAACATCATCGATCAGTCGCTTGAGCGTCTTCGGTGACAAGTCGTCATCGATCTCGAAGCGGGGGAAGTCCCACATGCCGGCCCAGCGTTCGTTGTCTCCCCGTTGCCGGAGCAGATACATTCCGCGTTTGTGGATGGCGATAGAGGCTTCAGTGACTTCGGTCATGGCGACCCGCTTGGTGAGGCGGGGAATCTCGTGTTGTCTTCCCTGAGAGTAGGCCTGACAGCAGGACCGCACAGGGCATGTCGGACATGCCGGCTCAGTGGGAGTACAGACCGTGGCACCGAGGTCCATCAGCGCCTGATTGAAGTCGCCCGGCCGGCCACGTGGCACAAGTCGCTCGGCGAAGTCCCACAGGAGTCGTTGCCCTTGCGTCGAGCGCGGATCGCCATCATAGCCGAGCAGACGGCAGTACAGTCGCAATGTGTTCGCCTCGACGATGGGTGCCGGCGCGTCGAATGCGAACGATGCGATGGCTCCGGCTGTGTAACGACCGATGCCGGGGAGTGACATCAACTCCTCGACACTCCACGGGAACGTGCCGTCTTGCTCCGCAGAAATGATGCGAGCCGTCTTGTGAATGTTCCGTGCGCGGCTGTAGTAGCCGAGTCCTTCCCATTGCCGCAGCACCTCCTGTTCATCCGCCTCGGCGAGTGAGTGCACGTCCGGAAACCGAGTGAGAAACCGCTCGTAGTAGGGAATGACGGCCGTCACAGTCGTCTGTTGCAGCATGATTTCGCTGATCCAGACTCGATAGGGGTCACCAGCCGCACGCCAAGGCAACTCACGTCCCTGCTTGCCATACCAGCGACGCAAGTTTCGTCGCAGATTGGTGAGAGTTTCCGTTGGGAACAGTTCCGAATTATCCATGACGACCATGTTGAGGGCGACTGATTTCGGGGATTGTAGAGAGTGGCATCGCTCCTGTCCTACGCGCGTGATGGGCCGCGAGTTATCCTCGTATTGGACGAGTGAACCTGTTGCGGTTCACCGTGTCGTTGGAGTGGAAAGAGGCGAAGAGATGCAGTTCATCAAAATGCACGGGGCGGGAAACGACTACGTCTACGTGGATTGTTTCCAGGAACAGGTGCCGGGCGACGTCGCATCTGTCGCCCGTGCGGTGAGCGATCGGCATATGGGGATCGGTGGTGACGGCTTGGTCTTGATCACGCCGTCCGAGCGGGCGCCGGTCCGCATGCGAATGTTCAATGCCGACGGCAGTGAGGCGGAGATGTGCGGCAACGCATTGCGGTGTGTCGCCAAGTACGCCGCCGAAGCCGGACTGGCAACGGGTGATGAGTTCCCGATCGAGACCGGGACGGGCGTGCTGACGGTGACGATCGTCGAACGAACGGGCAACCGGGTCGATCAGGTCCGCGTCAACATGGGGGCACCGATCCTCGCGTCCAGCAAGATCCCCACGACGCTGCCGGGAGATCCGCCACAAAACGTGCCACTCCAAATTGGTGATGAGACGTTCGAGGTCACGTGTGTCTCGATGGGCAATCCTCACTGTGTGACATTCGTCGACGAGATCACCGATCGGCACGTGCTCACGATCGGCCCTCGGATCGAGCATCACGAAGCGTTTCCCAATCGCGTGAATGCGGAGTTCATCCGCGTCATCTCGCCAAGCGAGTTTGAGATGCGGGTCTGGGAACGAGGCAGCGGCGAGACGATGGCGTGTGGGACGGGCGCCTGTGCTGTCGCAGTCGCGGGGGTGCTGACCGGCCGCTTCGAGCGTCGCGTGCAAGCTCATCTGCGTGGCGGTGACCTGCTGCTCGAGTGGACCGATTCGGGCGACGTTTTGATGACCGGCCCGGCGACCGAGGTCTTTCGTGGAATGTGGTCGCCAGGGTAATCCTTAACGGTTCAACGCTGTCAGAATCCCCTCCCGTCCAGGTGAAACTCGTCGCAAATCAATGACAAATCGGCTCCCGAAAGTTGACAAGCCGTCATCCATGACCGATGATTGAGTCCAGCCTTTCCGCAACCTATCTCTTCTGATCCTCCCCTTCGATTCGCGGATTCGTTCATTTTCACGGCCATCCGGCCCACCTTCTCAACATCATCGCAATGATTCACACATTCTCCTGAATCGCAGCGTGCCCACGCACCAAGTTTCGACTCACGTTTCCTCAACTGCACCTCACCTGCCTGCGAACTTTTCAGACTGATTCCACAGCCGATTTTGGCTGACGGGACGTTCCGACATGGTGTTCCTGCCATGGCACACAAGCACAAACCAAATATCGGCATCGTTGGGGGCGTCGGCAGCGGCAAGTCGGCGGTTGCACGCTGGCTGGCGGACGAGTACCACGGGCTGCTCATCGACGCGGACGCGGTGGGCCATCAGGTGCTTCTCCGTGACGACGTCAAAGCCAGACTGCGGGACGTCTTCGGGGACGAGATCTTTGTTGATGGCGAAATCGCTCGCAGCCGGCTGGCGGGTCATGTCTTTGGCGATGACCCCGAGCGGGTCGTGGCTCGCAAGCGACTCGAATCCATTGTGCACCCCGTGATGGGCGAGGTCTTCAAACGAGAGTTGAAAGCGGGAGCCGAAGACCCGTCGGTGCAGATGATGATCATTGATGCTGCGATCCTCCTCGAAGCGGGCTGGCGAGACGGCTGCGATGTGCTGGCGTTCGTCGATGTGCCACGTGAGCAGCGGCTGCAGCGTGTCGCCGAATCACGCGGATGGTCGGAGGACGAACTCGCAGGTCGCGAGGCGAGTCAGTGGCCGCTCGACCGCAAACGCGAACTGTCCGACGTTGTCATCGACAATTCGGGCACCATCGAACAGGCAGGGCAGCAACTCGCAGACTATCTCTTTCGCGAGGATTGGGTCTCCAGCGAACCTTCTCACAATATCGTCAGCACCTCTTGAACCCGAAGCATCCGAACAGTTCACCAAACCAAACGAACATCTCTCCATTTTGCGGCTGAGCCGCGCCCTCCACTTTATCGACGAACTCTCGTCAATCCTCAAAGGCCAATCTCATGGCGAAAACATCCAAAGCACCCACCCCCGCAACCGGCGAAGCGGTCGACGTCGACACAGCTAACCCTCCCATCAAACTGGCTCGCAGCTCCAGTCGATCGACGGAGTCCAAGTCCGCCGTCGCTGACGAGGAAGCTCCGGAGCCGGAAGAAATCGACGACGAGGTGCAGGACCAGAACCCTGCGAACACCCGCTATGAGAACGTTAAGCAGACCGACGATATTCACATCGCCGAATTGCAGCGGATGACGATGAAGGAACTGCTGGAGTTGGCGCGGCAGGAGAAGATCACCGAGTACACCGGCCTCAAAAAGCAGGACCTTATCTTCCGCATCCTCAAGGAGCGCACTCAAACCAACGGGTTGATGTTTGGCGAGGGGACGCTGGAGATCCTGCCCGATGGGTTCGGCTTCCTGCGATCGCCCGATTATCACTACCTCCCCTGTCCGGATGACATTTATGTCTCCCCGTCACAGGTGCGACGCTTTGGGCTGAGGAACGGCAACACGGTTGCCGGGCAGATCAGACCACCGAAGGAGAACGAGCGTTACTTCGCCCTGCTGCGTGTGGAGGCCATCAATGGACAGGACCCGAACCTGCTGACGGCGAAGGTCCCCTTCGATGACCTCACTCCCCTGCATCCGGAGAAGCGGCTGCAACTCGCCAGTGACCCCAAGCAACTCAGCACACGTGTGGTCGACATCGTTGCTCCCATCGGCATGGGTCAGCGTGGACTGATCGTCTCTCCGCCGCGTGCCGGCAAGACAGTCCTACTGCAACAGATGGCGAAGGCGGTCCTCAAGAGTCACCCGGATGCCTACGTCATCGTGCTGCTAATCGACGAGCGACCGGAAGAAGTGACCGACATGGAGCGGCAAGTCAAAGGCCCCAACTGTGAGGTCATCTCCTCGACGTTCG
>JAGQPX010000168.1 GCA_020426505.1 Planctomycetaceae bacterium
CCGAAAAACCCGAAGCACGTCAAAGTTCCTACATCACGAGTCTTGAACTTGTCGACGGGATCAAGAAATGCCATTCACAAAGCCTGAACTCAGAGACCTCTATCGTGTTCGGTCAAAGAGGTACGATTTCACCGCCAATCTGTACTACTTGATCGGATTCCGTGAATGGGCCTATCGACGAAAGGCGGTGAGACAGCTTCGTTTGTCACCCGGCGATACAGTTGTCGAAATCGGCTGCGGGACGGGGCTCAACTTCGAGTTGATTCAGCAAGCAATCGGCCCGACGGGCCAGCTGATTGGCGTCGATATGACTGAGTCGATGCTCGATCGTGCGAGGCTTCGTGTTGAACAGCACCAGTGGAGCAACGTCGAGTTGATTCAGTCCGACGCGGCGACGTTTGAATTCCCGCAAGAGGTCAATGGGATCCTTTCAACATTCGCACTCACGCTGGTGCCAGAGTTTGATGCAGTCATCCGAAACGGGGCAGAAGCCCTCGTAGACGGCGGTCGCTGGGTCGTCGCCGACTTGAAACTGCCCGGTGGCCGTCAGGCTTGGTTGACGAGAATCCTACTGCCCCTGTTCCGACCGTTCGGGGTCACGATCGATCTTGCAGACCGACACCCGTGGGACTCGATCAACGCGTGCCTCTCCGAATTCCGTCTCAACGAATCTTACTTCGGCTACGTGTATATCGCATCCGGCACAAAAGCTCTTCCGCCACCTGCCGCTTCTGCGTGAGCGAAATAGCCCACTGAGGGGCCATTTCGCTCGTAGAACTGGTCGCGCCGCCCCCAAGTAATCACGGAGTGTGCAGAGAGTTCACTGCCCTTATCGCCAGCATGCAAGCGGCTGAACGCAACATTCAAGACCGCCTCGCTGAACTTCGTAGTGGCTACAATCGACAACGCCAGACCGCAATCACAGAAGAACTTCTGGACGTTGTAACGGGATTCGAGGCATTGACTGACGAACAATGATTGCGATAAGCCTGAAATGAACCTGACAGAACAAGAGGAAGAGATGGCAATTGATCCCGTCTGCGGTATGACCGTCAATGAGGTAACTGCGCTCTCGTCCATCAAAGACGGCGAGACGTTTTACTTCTGTAGTAACCATTGCCTGGAGCAATTCAATCACTCCGAAACGTCCGTTGCTTCGGACGAGCCGGAAGACCATCCCACTGCAACGGCGAATCACTGCTGCCAACATGAGAGCGAGTCTGATGCGGACAAACATCAGCATCAGCGAGAGGAGCTTGCATCTGCGAGAAAGAGCCGAGCGAAGTATTTCTGCCCGATGTGTCCCGACGTGGAAAGTGACGTATCGGGTGATTGCCCGCAATGTGGCATGGCGCTGGACCGGAATCCATCGTTTCGGGAATCCTCCTTGACGAAGACAATCCACACCTGCCCGATGCACCCCGAAGTCGAGCAGGACCGCCCGGGTTCCTGTCCCATCTGCGGGATGGACCTGGAACCCAAAACCGTCACGCTGGAGGAAGACGATGACACAGAGTTGACGTGGATGACGCGGCGCTTCTGGGTGTCAACCGTGCTTACGTTGCCCGTGCTGTTTCTGGCAATGGCTCCGATGGCGGGGATCCCTATCAATCGGCTGGTGGGGGCGGACTTTTCCCGATGGATTCAGTTCGTCCTGGCCACGCCCGTCGTGTTGTGGGGCGGCTGGCCGTTCTTCGTTCGGGGTGTGCGATCTCTTCGCACTGGTAACCTCAACATGTTCACGCTGATCGCAATGGGTACGGGAGCCGCCTATCTATTCAGCCTGTTCGCGATGCTGTTTCCCGACTTCATCCCAAACGCGTTTCTCGAACACGGCGAGATCCCCGTCTATTTTGAAGCGGCCGCGACCATCACGGCACTGGTGTTGCTCGGTCAGGTTCTCGAATTGCGAGCACGCAAGCAGACGAGCGGAGCTATCCGCGAACTCATGTCTCTGGCACCCGAAACGGCTCGCCTGATTCGAGAGGGCGAGGAGCAGGTCGTGCCGCTGGAGGAAGTCCAAGCCGGCGACACACTCAGAATCGTTCCCGGCGATAAGGTTCCCGTTGACGGGACAGTGATCAGTGGACAGAGCAGTGTTGACGAGTCCATGATCACGGGCGAACCACTCCCGTCCAAGAAGTCCGGAGGCGATTCCGTGATCGGCGGCACGGTCAACCAAACCGGCTCGTTCGAAATGCGGGCCGAGAAAGTCGGCAGCGAGACCACTCTGTCACGAATTGTGGAGATGGTCGCCAACGCGCAACGCAGCCGTGCGCCGATTCAGCGAATCGCTGACATGGTCGCCGGCTATTTTGTTCCGGCAGTCATTGTGGTGGCGATCGTGACCTTCGTGCTTTGGGCCTGGCTTGGCCCGGCAGAGTCTCGCCTCGGCTACGCGCTGGTGAATGCAGTGGCGGTACTCATCATCGCCTGTCCGTGTGCCTTGGGACTGGCAACGCCAATGTCGATCATGGTCGGCGTCGGTCGTGGAGCGAAGGAAGGCGTCCTTATCAAAGATGCAGAATCGTTGGAAACGCTCGAAACCGTTAACTACCTCATCGTGGACAAGACCGGAACTCTGACCGAAGGACGACCGAAGCTCACCGACATCGTCACGCTGACCGATGTTGAGGAATCGGAATTGCTGTTACTCGCCGCCGGTGTCGAACAACGCAGCGAACATCCGCTCGCCGAAGCAGTCGTCCGTGCCGCTCGTGATCGCGATCTGGCGATTCCGGATGTCAGCGACTTCAATTCCGTCACAGGCGGTGGCGTCCACGGCACCGTCGAAAACCGTGACATCCTCATCGGCAAGCCGTCACTCCTGAAAGAACAAGGGGTGTCAGGTGTTGATGAAGCGACAGCTCAGGCCGACGAATTCCGAGCGAAAGGCGGAACAGTGATTCTGGTTGCCGTCGATCTGCAACTTGCCGGATTGCTCGCAGTGACTGACCCCATCAAAAAGTCGACACCCGACGCTGTTCACACGCTCCACGAGTTGGGTCTCAGAATTGCCATGCTGACCGGAGACAACGAGGTCACGGCAAAGACAGTCGCCGATCAACTGAACATTGACGAATTTCAGGCCAGCGTCAGCCCGCAAGAGAAGCACGATCGCGTGAAGGAGCTGAAGGCCAGCGGGGCAAAGGTCGCAATGGCCGGCGACGGTATCAACGATGCACCCGCTCTGGCGGCAGCCAACGTGGGCATCGCGATGGGAACCGGCACAGACGTCGCCATTGAAAGCGCCGGCGTCACACTCGTGAAAGGCGACCTGCGCGGTATCGCAAAGGCCATTCGCCTGAGCCGCGCCACGATGAAGAACATCCGAGAAAACCTGTTCTTCGCCTTTATCTACAACGCTCTTGGCGTCCCCATCGCCGCCGGAATCCTGTACCCATTCTTGGGCATCCTACTCAGCCCCATGATCGCCGCAGCGGCAATGAGCCTCAGTTCGGTATCGGTCATCGCGAACGCGCTGCGGCTGCGCTCGCAGGACCTGTGATATGACGTACGTCATCAGTTTCGATTCGCCCGTGTCGCAAGCACTGCTGCTTCTCGAAAGCGACTTCTACACAGGAATGTCTCAGCATCGTCGGTTGTGCCAACTCGACAACGACACGCCGACCACTGATCCCAACCACGCGTCAGTCGGCTTTCCGTTAATGACTGAGGGCTACCACTACAAACGATTCGTCAAGAGTCACCTTCAATCATAGTCTAGACATCAATTCCGGCCCCCATCATCGATTCGACTGCATGGAGTGCGACTGCACTGTCGACAGTTTCCAATTGACTTCCTGCACTCATGGTCACGTACATCTCCAGTCCGAGACGGACGCCGAACACAAAGGCGTCTCCGGAGACCATTTGGCCAGCGCATCGTGCATCTGCTGTCATCCAACACGGAGGCACTAGTGGTCTGTCAGTTGACGATTTTCGGGTAGAGTGATTTTAGTTTGATGCGGGCGTCTTCGGTGGTGAAGTGCCAGTCGACGCCGACCTGTTGTTCGTTGCGAACTGTCTTCCAAGCGTTCGTTTCGGTGCAGATGCTGTCGATGTCAGGCAGGCGGCGATTGAGACACTGGCGACTGAGAACGCTCAGTTCGCTTTCGGACGTGTTGAGCCAGCTGCCGTGCTTGGGGGTGTGCACCAGTTCGAGCTTGCCCGCCAGACGGTGAGCTTCCTCCGGCCCAAACGCCTTGTAGAACGAGGCGCGTTCATGTGTGTTGAGTTGGTCACAGACGAGCGTGATCCGCTGGGCCTGCGCGAAGCGAGGGTCATCGACGAGGTCACGCACCTGATGCGCCCAGTCGACGGCCGTCCTGCGCTCGCTCACGCGCACGTCGCGCCAGCCCCCCAATGGTTCATGGAACATCCACACACAGCAACAGCCATGACGGACGTATTCGTGGTCCTGCCGTGCGGGGTGGCCCGGGCGTGTGGGGAGGGGAGCACGTCGTTGGGCAATGAGTTGTTTGGGCTGCTCGTCCATGCACACCACCGGATGCTGTGGATCGTACGGGCGCTGGTAGACATCGAGGACTCGTTCCATGTCAGCCACAAAGGCCGCGTCCTCCTGCGGAGGAATGCACCAGTGCTCCTTCAACCAAGGCTTCACATCGTTTTTTTCAGACACTGCCGGACCGTCTCGTGGCAGACCGACTCGACGATCTCCAAAGCCACCAGTCGATCGGCCAGCAGCCGCAGACTCCACCGCGAACATCCTTCCGGCGGGGTCGAACAGGCCAGTTTGACCAGCTCCGCCTCCGCTCGACCGTCAATCAACGGTTCGTATTTCTGTTTCTGCGCGCGATGCGACAGCGACTCGATCGGCCCTTCCTCACACGCCCGCTTCCGCCAATTCTCAATGCTCCGCGATGTCACGCCCACCGCCTCGGCCACGTCCTCGTCCCGCCACGCCGGCCCCTCCTCCCCTTGATCGGTCAGCAACAGAGCCCGAGTACGACGGCGTTTCACCGCCTTGTCCGCTCCTCTGTTGGCGATGAGTCCCAATTCCTCCCGCTCCTCCGCGGTCAACATCAACACATACTTCTTGTTCATGAGTGCCCTCCCTGGACAAATCAAAATCCTCCCGGGAGTATAGCAACTCGAAAACACACTGCTGACAGACCACTAGGTACGGTGTGGCACAGATTGACCAACATCTTTCGCACATCATCCAAGCTTGGCCCGATCTTGCTGAGCCAATTCGCCTGGCAATGAGCGCTCTACTGACAATCGCTTCCGAAAGCTAACCCCACAGTCACCTGAAGAAAGCCGTTCGATCTGAAAGAGCCAAGGACGGTTCGTCAGTGGTCACCAACGCAGCCGACGAAGAAGACCATTGTGCAGTCAGTCGGAATACACACTTCGGTGGCAGGAATCTCAGTCGGTGAGAGCTCTGCTTACATGACATGGATTCTTCGAGTTTCTCCTGAATGAAGCCTACTCAATTACGATTCTTAGGAGGATTCAACCAGGAACTGCCCAAACCAATTTGGTCCATGCTGCCTCCGAACCACATCAAACCAACCATTGACTACAACAACCCTATGAATCCACTCTTGGAATGCACCTGCCGTATTCGCCGTGATTATTGCGGTTCTTGACTGTCAGCGCTCTGGGTTGGCGACTCCAGTGTGTCTGAGAAACCCGCAGGCAAGTCAAAGGGGAAATGTCCCACAATCGGTTTTGCAGCGGTACGATCCGAAGCATCTGTTCGTGTGTCGATTTGGCGAATGGCAAAGAATCCGCGAATGGGATCTTCCCACCTCAACTCGACATGCACTTCCTGAGCGTGTTCCGAACTGGAACGCCAATTTACGAGTGATTGATGGACATCGCGGGGAAGAGGTAGGCTCCGATCTGAAGACTCGCATGCTGCACGGATTGTCTCAATGTCGTACATCTCCGAAAGGGAAACACACTTGCTTTCGCGACTTGGCAAGTCGCTGATCAAAAAGCACACGTTGCCCAGTGCATAGATCGCGAGAATTGGATTCGCCTCCTCAGGTTTCACATAGTAGGTGCCTTGAGTAGCTTCTGATTGAATCTCCAGCAGTTCTTTCACGTGATTCACTTGGCGGAGTTTGACACGCATCACGGCGTCGTAGTACGGACGCAAATACGCTCGCGATTCCGATGCGCGAGCGTTGCTGTCAATTGAGTAATCACGTTCGTACGGTGATAATGCAAGGCGACAAAAGCTCTGTAGTAAATCAGCATCCGACATTGTTTGATACGTGTCCCGTGGACCGCTGTACTCCAACAAGACCTTGGAGGCGAACAGGCACATTTCCAGTTGATCACGGTGAGGCGATCTCCCGATCACATCCCGATAATCCAAGAGCGCTTCGCGAAGCTGACACGGTGAAGTCTGGTCATTGACTGTCTCCTCCGGTACCTGCAAGGCGACATCGATTTGCCTCACGATCTTTGTGGTCAATTCACCGAGCGCCTGAAACAGCCCTGTCGCCTTATCGCGTTGTATTGCGTACGTTTCGTCGGCATGGCGACACATCTGCAAGGCGAGTTCGGTATCTTGAATGGCAGATGGTAAACTCAGGGCCAGCGCTTGCTTATACAGCAGCATGGTTTGCAGCCGTTCGCGGCCCGAGCCGCTCAGCAGATGGACACGATTCATTGCCCGTCGGAAGTCGTCAAAGGCTTCCCGGGGATCACAGAACTCCGGGTTGCCGAACAGATTACAGTCTCCCAACCGCTCCTGCGTGTTGATCACGCGACTGATGAGCTGTGTTTCCAGGTCTGCGTCCGTCGCGGAGTCACGAAATCTGGCGAGGGCATCTTCGACCTCGCCGGCCAGCCAGCGGTAATACAAAGCAGCACCCTTCGTATCACCCTGAAAACGCGTTGCCATGGCGATGCCGTGGAGATTGTGCAGGTAAGCAATTTTCGAGGCGTGGTCAGCGGAGTCCCTGAAGACGGGACCCAATTCTTCATGAGTTGAGTTTGCCTGACAGCCGGCAAGCCTCGCCGGACTCATCAGGAAAGTTGGGTGAGTGTTAGCCGCCACGCCGGATTCGTCTGTATCCGGGAGATCAGGATCGACCGTGGAGACATCACCGTTGACGGACACTCCTGTCGCATCAACGATCTCACCTCTGTCTTTCGCCTCTCGCAAGAACTGAGCATGCAGGATTTCGTTCGACCGTTGAAAAGAACATTTCGCTTCCTGGATCTCCCACTGGATGATCTTTGCCCAGGCGCGCCGACGGTGCACGTGAGCCTGAAGGAAATGGTTCGGGGCCAACGCTTCGGCAACATCAACAGCCTCACTCAGCAACTGGTTCGCCTGGGACCAACGATTCACAGTCAACCACTCATCCGCTTCACGACAAAGCATAAAAATGCGAAAGAAAGCGGCCGAATCTGTGGTGCGGTTCTGCTCGGTGAGCAATGAGAGAACGGACCTGCGAGCCGTTTCGAAGTCCTTGGCCGCTTTCTGTGGTTCCCTGAGAACTTGTGAATAGAGTTCCCCCTGATCAGCCCGGCATAACGCTGCAAGAATGTGCAGGCGAAGCCGGTCCTGCTCCTGGCTTTGGGCCAGTGTGTAAGCCTTGATCGCCCTGTCGTAAGTCGCTTCCGCTTCCACATCTTTTCCGAGAGCATGCTGGACAACGGCCAGAAAATGGATATCTTCCGGCGCAAGTTCAAGTTTCGGAGATGCCGCTGACTCAGCTTCGCTTGCCTTGAGTGACCTGTCCCCCTCGCCATCGTCCGCGAGAGCTGGCAGATGTGTGTTCAGTTCGATTTCAATGCGTGCCAATGCGGCTTCGAGTTTCCTGGCATCACGAGCCTGCAACAATTCCTGCGCATGTTGAAACCGAAGTTTTCTCAGAGGGTCTGCCGTACTTCGATTGTTCTGAATCAATCTCTGAGCGGTTTCTTTGAGTTCTTCGATTCGGATCAAGTCAGAGAAAGTCGCGGACCGCACGACAGGTTGTGCGTTTTCGTGCTCTTTCACGATCTCACTGCGAATACCGGGAATAAACCACGGGATTTCATCGAACCACCAGTCTCCCCGACGACTGACGACCATCGCTTTGAGATGACTCTTGTCATCATCGTGCAGGGCGAATTCAGAGAATCGCTCAGCAGAACGCGGGAAAAAGCAGAACTCGCCTGTCGACCGAATCAGATTGCGGCAATCGGGCCGCTGCGTCTCGTCGAAACCGGGACGCATGTAGGCGAGGAGGCGGTTTGCCCAGACGCGCCGGTCACCATCACTCCGGGCTGGAATATGTTTGAGGCCGTCGAGAAGTGCTGTTGTAAACTTCGAGTTGCCATCCCTTCCATCGGAAGCAACCTGCGTGGCACGACAAGACGCGATGGCCTGAAATGTTGGTTCCTGTTGAAGCGAAGCGTCGCTGCGGTTGGCGGCTTCACTTCGTGACTGGAAACCGACATTTCCACGTGCGTTGAAGATCTCACCAGAGTAACAACAATCGAGGACGATCAGCTTGTGCTTCGCGGGGATTTTGGCCACGAGTTCGAATAAGCCGTCGGGTAAATCGAAGGTGTTTGTCCCCACCGGCCTTCCATGCGAAAGCGTAACATCATACGGAAGCAGAGAGACTGCGTTTCCGCTGAGTGTCGACTCATGATCCAGTTTGAAACCATGCCCTGCGAAAAAGATGAGGACGCTGTCCTCGGGTTGAACTCTGTCGGGAAGGCATAGCTCGTTGAGTTCGTCGCGAATGCGACTCGCCGTCGGCTTGTCGTCATCAACGTCAGTCTCATCCGTCAACACGGTGACGGCATCACGGTCATAGGCATAGTACGTCGTCAGAACATCCGCCAGGTCTTTCGCGTCGCTGGCGGCATTCTTCAACTCAGGCAATGCACGACGATTCGCGGGATCGCGTCGAATCTCATCCTGCCGCCCCGTGTAGTTAATGCCAATCAACAGGGCCCAGTTTTTTCGATACCCGTTTTGTTCTCCGAAGACAGTGAGCCCGTCAAGTTCCAATTCCTGCGATCCGGCTGGAACGCAGGTCAGCAGGAAGAATGAGCACAGAAGTGCTGACTTTGTGAGAGTTGCAGTCGACATGGTTCTCCCCGCCGTTGACATCGATGAAACATTGCGTGTTAAGCTCACAATGCCTTCACATACTCAAGACCAATTCTAAGGAGCGGCAGATGCAGACACAAACAACCCGTTTGTCTGCAACGAGTTAGCTCCCAAGTTGTCTCCTCCGATTGACAGTCACGGCGACTTTGCAAGCTGGGCGGACTATGCGATTTGGGTGTCAATCGGACGCGGTCTGCTGGGGAGCCGTAACCCACGACCATGACGAAATTTGAGGGCGATCAGGGCTCTGTGAACTGCGAAACGTTGCCTGCCGCCCTGCCGTGGATTTCAGCAGGAGACGTTCAAAGGGAGAGGTCAGGTCCGATGTGTTGGTGCTGTTGCGTGTCGTTGGGTTGCCCAAACTCGACTGAGCCAGGAATCGGTAATCCGGTCGATGGGTGTGCTCTTTTTGCGACACGGCAATGACCACAAAGCCATTTGTGCCGACGGACTGCGTGTTGACACCAAAACGCAACACGTCTCGTTCAACTTGTGTTTCTCGTTTGTCCTGGAAATTGCGGCCACGAATCGCGTCAGTCTTCACATGCTGAATTCCGAACCGTCCGTTGAGGTAAAAGACCACATACCAATAGGGTTGATAGCCCGTATTGACGACCTGGACCAACACAGAATCGCCTGGGATGAGTTGACTGCCCTTGAGGGGCGTACCGATGGACGTGTCGTCGGAGCCTGTGAGTCGTCGCAAGTCCAGTCGGATTTCCTGACGTGGCACGAGCGACGATGGTTCCGTGTACTCGCCAGTCAGTCGCCAGATGTTGTGCCAGACATGGATCTTCTGCATGTCATCGCCCAGCAGTTTCGCGAACTGCTCCGGGTCTGCCAGGGCGTCCTCTGTAAACAATGAATGAGGAATCCCAGAAAGGATCTGCTTCGATGACATGCCGTCGCCTGCATGAATAACCTCGGCGACGCTGGCGGCTGGCAGCAAGGCAGTCATGGAAGAGGCCGATCGGCCGTCAGAGCTGGTGGTGGTCTCAAGCGAAAGAGCAACCAAAGACCAGTCTGCATTCTGCGTCGGGTCGACCAACTGGAACACTGCGTCGGGAAGAGCTGCAGTCTCTCGAATCGCCGTGCTCAAGGCTGTTTCGATTGTCGACGTTGCATTGCCATCCACAGAACCGATTTGAAGCTTGATCCGCGTATCGCCAAAGTCGCGGCTCGCAATTCGGCACGAGCTATTGTCGGGAAACATGTCCAGTGGTCGAAGTTCAAGATTGCCGAATGCCACAGATTCTACGAGCGCCGCTGTCGGAGAAACTTCGGTGACTTGTACGTGCCCCAGCGGATGTTCCAAGTCTTTGTCAGTTGGCTCATAAACCGCAACGATGGTATTCTTCGACAAACCCGCGAGTTGGCCACCGCTGAGTCTGACACCATCGCCGACGTGCTCCAGAAACAGTCCCTGAGGCTGTGGCCACTCGTCCAGGCCCAGCACCTCTCGATCCAGGTCGCCCTCCCAGAAGGGGGTTGGTCGTCGACGGCCATCCGCGCGATAACGACCGACAAGCGACCGACCCAGATCGGCGTACGTGATCCGCTCGTTCCTGTCACGCAGAAGTTGCTCCAAATGATATGACAACAGGCCGTGCTTGAAATCTGGACTGCTCTCGTTTGCCCCCTGAGGGCGAGTGACTTCGGGGGCAGGTTCGAATTCTTGAGCAGCGTAAAATGCAACCACACTACCTGAGTGCGGTTTGTCATGGGGCACATCAAACCCATCAACCGTCAACCCGCTGACGGCTCGCGTCCCAGACAATCTTTCTGCCGCACGACGTTGTGCGGCCTGAATCGCCTCCACGGAAACACCAGCTTCCGCTGGACTCACTTCGCGGGTCACCTCCTGCTCGCCACCTCGCGTCATGGTTCCTGAAAAGCAACTGTCGAACACAATCCAAACGTGAGCACCTTTCGCCTTGAGCTGGTCGAGCCACTGGCCAATCTGGTTATCCAGAATCATATTCTGGCCTGCGTGATAGTCAGCTGCCAAAAAAGATTCGTCCAGCCCGTCCGGTTCCGGATTCGAAGGATCCAGGACGTCTTCCTGTGAATCAGGAAGTGGAAACCGAAAACCGTGTCCCGCCATCAGGACAACAATCTGACTATCGGGCTCCACGTCGTGGATCAGACGTTCGAAGGCGGCAGCGATGTTGGCAAAGCTTGGCCGTTTCGCGACGTCGTCCGGCCAACCGACCAATGTCACAATATCATCAAACTGCAACTGTTCACTGAGCAGGCGCCGAAAGCCTTCGACGTCATTCTCGGCACCAACCAAGGGGCGAATATCGCCGGCGACGTACTTTGAGCATCCGACCAGCAGGGCGTGCCGCTCAGCAGCGGCGAGCGGCCATGTTGATGCAACCACCGATAGCCAGACAACCCCCATCGTCGCCAAGAGAGGGCGGCGAATCATGATCAGCACCTCACGGGAGTGGGCGAAAGAAACAAGACTCATCCCCACGCCAAGTGAAGATGAATCTCGTGAATCATCCTCAAGGTTTACTCAAGACGTTGAGGAGCTGCTCTCAATTCGACAGTTTTGTGATTACTTGCACCCTGCCTCACTGGAGTTCAGGCCTTGCATTCGTGAAGGCATCTGTTGCAGTCTCAACGGAGAGCACAACCTCCTAGTGATGTCCGTGGTGCCCGAAATGTGGTTCGTGAACCCGCATGACGTAGTGATGATAGTGGCCGTACTCTAAGTGAGCTGTCCATCGGTGTCCGTAGTGATCTCGGGCAACCACATGATGAGCATGATGGACGTGAAAACTCCGACTGCCATGTGGAGCCACATGACCGACCTCATACCCATCGACGTAGACGTGCAGTTCTGAGTGCGAGTGATTGATGACATACAGGTCGCCGTCCAGATCTCGTGTGCTTTCACCAGCTTCAGCTTCTCGGTCAGCCGCTGCTTCTGCAACAGCTTCCAGGTCCGCTGCAGCTGGCCCACCGACAAGTTTGGCAATCGTCGAAAGCTCTGCGGGATTGCCGCGCTCCTTTGCCAAATCAACGGCCTCCGTAAGAATCGTCTCGGCAGTCAAGCTGCCCTTCTTTCCTGCTGCAGCTTCCGCAGCCTCAAGCAGTTTCGCCGCAACTGCAAGGTCAACGGGATCGGACGCTAATCGAGCGCTGTCAATTTGTTCGCCGAGCGTATCCAGCGCAGCAATCGGCAAGCCCAATTCCATTGCGAAGTCAACAAACTTCGCCCGCCGACCATCCTCGGCTTTGGCGTCAACAGTTTGTGTGTCTTTCTGGGTGTCGTCGGCAACGGCAGCAAAAGCCAACCCCAAGACAATCATTGTGGTCATGAAGAATCGAGTGTTCTGCATCGAAGATACTCCTCGGCGAACTCCGCCCGCTGTAAAATGTTGGAAACGTGTCACGAAACCGCTTCGCGAAATGACCCAAGGCCCCCAAGATGTTAACGCGAGCGGGGTAGCGAGCACAATCGACTGGATTCTTCGTCACAAAGTGCGCAGCGGAAAACCGGAGGTCAGTTCAGCGAACACACACCCGTACTTCCACACAGCGGCTTGCGAAACGATTCATTCCAATATGATCTTGAAGTGTTTCATCCAGGGCATGACAAGGTATGCGAAACGGGCAACGCGATCCCAGATGACGGATCACGACGATACCTTGATGCCGTGAATTGTTCATCCACTCGTAACGAGGAACGCCTCAGCTGCGGATATCGAAGTCGGCTCGTCTGAGCGTCTTGACTTTGAATTTCATTCAGAGGGCAGGTTCAGCTCGCCTCACAACTCTGGAATGACTTCACTGGCATCGCGTCCCGTGTCGCCGTTGTTCATGTCGTCAATCGCAGACTGAACCGCAGACACGTTTTCCTCAAACTCTTCGGGACTCTGATTCTCGAATCGCCATTGGTCATACAGTTCGTCGGACGGTTTGTCGTTGCCGCCATTTTGGAGCTACTCGGTTGCAAAGTGATGAAAGGTCTCGATTTGTTCTTGGGTCGCCATGGCGAGAGTCTCCCTGTTTGGTGTCTCAAGGACAAGAGTACCATGCGGCACATCTCAGAGTCAGAAATCCACCCGAGCATTTGTTCTGTTTCACTTGCAGTCACGCGGTGATCGCCAGCAGCGTTACCAGTGAGCTGAAGCTGCAGGTGATGAAAATGAAGTCGCATTGAATGCCTCAGGACAACCGCACAAAACATTGAACCCAGCTTTAATGTTGCGGTATCATGAGTTGATGGACACATACACCATCGGCAAGCTGGCAAAAGCCGCAGACGTTCCCACCTCGACCCTTCGCTACTATGAACGCATTGGGCTGCTCACAGCTGAGCATCGAAGCCACAGCAGCTACCGTTTGTATGGCCCGGCGAGCCTCAACCGTCTTCGCTTCATCAAGGCGGCCCAGAGCTGCGGATTTACTCTCGACGACGTGGCACACTTGCTCAACCTGCGAGTCAAGCCGAGCGGCACCTGCAACGAAGTTCAGGAACTCATGGAGCATCGGCTTAAGGACATTGGTCAGCGTATGGCAGAGCTCAATCAGGTTCGCGAGGTCCTCGAAGCCTTCCTCAAGGATTGCAAGAAGTCACGTCGCCGCAGTCAGTGTGCCGTCGTTGTGCACCTCGACCACTGTGCCTGCCAAGCGGGTTCCCAATAACCTCCGGCTCTCATTTTGAGTTTCGACTTGACCTTACACCACGGTGCAAGGTCGATAATCAGCATTGGCACAACTCAATACGGCGTTTTGTTGAAGGAACGAATCGATGAGCACGCAAACAACCATCGACTGCCCAGATTGTGAAGGCAAGGCAAAGCGAGTGAGTCCTCTCACAGTGAGAGCTTTGTTGCGGGAACCGTTTCAGAGCCAGATTTGGGACGTTGCGGAATCGTGTTCTGAAAGCGGATGTCAGCCCGTGGCGGAAACTCCGTATCGCTTTTGTGATTCGAAAGACTGTGACGTTGTCTATTTCAATGTTGAGAGCGGCGATTCGTTTGACCGCTCGCAGTTACGGGTTGCCGTAGGGACCAAGGAGAGCACTGGAGACCGGCCGCTTTGCTACTGCTTTGGCCATTCGGTGGCGAGCATGAAGTGTGAGCTGCAGCAGACAGGTGTCAGCCACGCATTGGAGGACATTCGGGCGAAAATGAAGGACCCCGGCTGTCGATGCGAGACGGAAAACCCATCAGGCTCATGTTGTCTTGGCAGTGTGGCCAAAGGGCTCGAACTTGCTAAGTCAGAACTTGATATGAGCGATGGCGAAGCATCGACGCGTTCTGGTCCCAGCAATCGCGGCGAGACAGTGGCCAAAGTCGGGGCTGTCATCGCCGCAATCATGGCATCGAGCTGCTGCTGGTTACCGTTGGTGCTGATAGCTGTGGGTGTCTCCGGAGCCGGCATCGCCTCAACGCTTGAAACGTGGCGATATCCGATGATGGCAGTGACCTTTGGTTTTCTGGGAGCGGCGTTTTACTTCGCTTATCGCCCCAAGAAGACCGCTGACTGCTGCGCGACGGAGGCCGTGGAAGATTGCTGTGCTCCTGCCGCTGGTCGTCGTTTCAGCATGGAGACGCTCAACAAAGCAATGCTCTGGTTAGTGACGGCTGTTACCTTCGCGTTCCTGTTGTTTCCAAGCTACGTCGGCGTTTTCCTTCAAGATGGAGATCCCGCGGCTAACAACGCGAACTTGAACCGGGGCTTCATCAAGGTTGAGGGGATGACGTGTGAGGGATGTTCTTCGGTAGTGGCAAAGGCAATTCGTCAAGTTCCCGGTGTGCTCGCAGTTGAAGTTGACTACGAGACGGGTGAGGCGATTGTTGGTAGTGAAATCTGCTGCCCATTTCCACGTGAGGAAATTCTCGATGCCCTCGACAAGGCTGGCTATCAGGGAGCGATCCTCAAAGAGATTTCCGCTCATCCAGTCGACGAGTAGCTAACGCGGCTCTACGGACTGGATCGAATAGTTGTGCCGCTCACACTATCCACCGAATGCACAGGCAGCGGCCGTCAGTCCGTCGGCAGCGTAGCCGATGGGCTGCTGCTGCAGTGAATCGAATTCAAATCAGCGATTTGAGAGCTTCGACCGAAACATTGGTCTCCGAGAATCGCTCCTGTTGCATGTTGATCGCGTCCCGCGATGTTTATTAAGGCCGCGTGAAATTGGAGGCCCTCAGAATGGGGGCTTCAGTTTTTTGTTCTTGCGAGTGGCCGGCAGTTTCAGTTGCCCAAGGTCGCTACATGCAACCACGAATGTGCCCGACGTGTGGTCAGACTGAACACACTCCGAACAGGATTGATGTCACCTGTACGGTTCGCTCAACTGAGAGAGTAGGAGCAAAACATGCGGTATTCTGCGGAGAAATCGCCTACGCGCAGAATCTGCCGGAATTGGCACGGTCTCTGCATCCTACCTGATCAGTCGCAGCAAACAGTTGCGAATCACTCAAAAATCAATCCACGATGGAGGGCTATCCAATGAAACGTTTTCTTTCACTCGGTATTGTGTTGGCTGCACTGACGACTCTGGGGGCTTCGGCTCAGGCAGGTCATGGATTTGGATGGAGCGGCGGTCATGCCCACTCGAATCATGGGTTCCATGGAACGTACGTGCCGCAGGTCTACAACTATCCGACATATCACCAGACTTGGCACAACACGAGCCACTACGACTACCACCCAGGCGGGTTCCAGCGACACGGGAATCACGCACACTACGTTCCTGGTCACGTCGATCTGCACCGGACGGGTCACTTCGACGGACACCTTCACAATTGACACGGTGATTCATCCCATCGACGCCGACGAGCAAAGTGCCGTCGGCGTTTATCATTTCACGGTTGTCTCGCGGTCTGCGGTGCAGCGTCTTGAGAAGCACGCAGCGTGTGTGCAATAATCAACCGCGATCCAGTCGCTTCACAGTCCTCCTGTGAGGTGAGATGCTCAATCACCCTCTCATTTGGGTGAGGTTCAGGGATCTTTAAGTGGAGCGAGCCATGAAGATCACTCAATTGCCAAGCCTGCTTCTTGCCAGTGCAACACTGGTCTGGGGAGCATCACAAGCTGATGCGCAACATCACCACCACCATCATCATCATCGCCCCAGTTACCACATCGATCATCACAATCACACAGTTCGCGACAGCCACGGACATGTGATCGGGCGGTATCATCACGATGTGATCCATCGCGACTCCACCTACATCGTGCCTCATACGAGCGGACATCATCACGGGAGCTACTACGTTCAAGGCGGCAGTTCTTTCTACATTCCCCAGACAGCAAGCGCTTCCGGATCGCACGCGACTCTGCAACCGACTGAGATCTCGTTCGGTGGCTTCTCGCATGTCGATGACTTGGCGTCCCGCTTGGAGACCTTGTCAAACGAATTCTGCCTGGACCTGCATTACAACTATTCACACAATCCGGGCTTCAGGGAAACGTATACAGAATCGTACCAGGTGCTCGAAGTCGCCAAGTACATTCACGCTGCAGAACATCAGAATGACCGCCAGGCGATTCAGGAGAAGCTCCAAGGTCTCGACCAGTTAGTACATCACGTACAGGCGGACGTTCGTGGCTGGTCGCGACACCAGCACCGTCAGATCGGTCAGCTTGGAATTCTCTCGAAGTTGGATCTGATCGAATCAACGCTACATCATTTGATGAACGACGTGGGAGTTACGGCGACTCCGGTTTCCGGAAACGAGCAAGCTCCGCCACCCGCAGGAGGACCAGAACAGGCGCCCCCGCCCAGCGGTTTCAATCCGATTCAGACAGCACCACCAGCAACCGTGCCATAGTTCAGATTTGATTCCATCCCCATCAACACCCAACAGGTGACTTGCTCGTCTGTTGGGTGTTGTTGCTTGGCAAACAATCCCGCCGGCTTAGAATGCATAGCCGCCAACGGATTCGCTGGATCAGTTTACATTGTCGTAGAAGCACGACCGGTGCTCTCAAAGATGACTCGGACAGTCCAGAATCGAAGTGCGGCAAGTGAACTGCCAGACAACGAAACACCAACGATCGGAGTGACAGATTAAGCCGCTTTTGGATTGCCAATCGACTTGGCAACTCCGGAGTCGAGTCGAATGGTGCGATTTGCATAGGCAGCGGTCGCTGGATCGTGAGTCACCATAACGATGGTCCGACCGTCCTGATGAAACTCGGTGAGATAGGCCATCACCTGCTCACGCGTCTCCGAGTCGAGATTCCCCGTAGGTTCGTCAGCGAGAATGACCTGCGGATCATTTGCCAGCGTGCGAGCAAGGGCAACACGTTGCTGCTGTCCTTGGCTCAATTCTGCTGGTCGATGATCGGTTCGATCCGCCAGGCCGACGCGATCCAGCATCTCTAAGGCACGTGTCCGTTGCCGGTCTGCGGATTCGCCCGCCAGCACCAATGGAATCTGCACATTCTCGCAAGCGGTGAGCCAGGGGATCAGATTGAATGACTGGAACACGAATCCGATCTTCGTGCCCCGCAGAGCCGTTCGGTCCTCGATGGGCAGGTCGTACAAGGACTCACCACCCAGCAAGACTTGTCCGGTGGTCGGGGCCAGCATGCCGCCGAGTACCGACAGCAAAGTAGTTTTGCCGCTGCCACTCGGACCGATGACGGCGACGAAGTCGTTGTCGGGGATTTCCAGAGTTGTGTCATCGAGTGCAGTCACCGTCTGACCGCGACGTGTGTATATCTTGGTGACAGAATTGAGGTGATACATTCTACTTCTCCTGGTCGCTGGGAATGGATGAGTTTCTAGGTGTCGTTGAAGACGAGACACGGATCGAGTCCGGCCGCGCGTCTTGCCGGCAGAAAACTGGCCGCAACGGCAACGAGCGTCGCGGTCACGATCCCAATGGCGAGGAGCCCTGGCATGGGCCGGACGCTGACACCGAGCAGCTGCGGTCCCAGGACTGACGCCAGAACCGTTCCCACAAGAAAACCGCCAATGCCTCCGGCGACTCCTAGGAGCGTGGCTTTCCCCAGGAACATGCGGGTCACAAATCGACGACTGGCACCCAGCGCCATCAACGTGCCGATCTCCTTCCGACGTTCGGTGACGTTGGCATACATCACACTGGCGATGCTGGCTCCGCCGACCAGGAGCAGGATGGAAAAGAAGACCCAAGACAATCGAGACATGAGTCCGTTCACGGCGACTTGCGTCTCGACAACTTGAGCAATCGTCACGATGCGAGTCTCAGGTAACTCGGTAGCGAGGTCTGTAATCAAACTGCCGGCTGCATCTTCACAACAGGCCATGATCTCGATCACATTGACGACCGGGCCTGACTCCGACAGTCGCTGCACCGTATGCAGATGAGCAAAGACGCGTCCATCGTCGATTGTTCCTGTAGCGGGCAGAACCGATAAGACTTGAAAATCGGCTCCGAGCATGTTGAGTTCGTCACCGACGCCCGCTCCAAGTTGGGTTGCAAGGTCAGCACCGAGGATCAGCTCATGCTCGCCGAGATCCTGGATGCTGCGTGTGGTTGCAAGCGAACTGGGATCATCGTCTCCACCGAGCGAAGTGGCGGTTGGACAGCAGCCGCGATCACTCCCCACCGCATTCGTGATCAGACCAATCCCCTGCCAAGCTGACTTCGCTTGAAACTCGGAACGCGGCAGAATGCCCGTGAGCGTCACAGGAATCGTGTCGACCGACGCCTCGACGCACAGTTTGGGGGCTAAGTTCTGGACACCCGGCATCCGCGCCAGAGCGAGCCGTGTTACATACTCTTCCGGCATCGTCTGTCCGTGCATATCGGCAGCGTAATAGTCTTGGAGCGTGATGCTCGGAGGGAGCACCAACACGTTCGCACCGAGCGATTCCATGTCACCGGCAATCTTTCGCTCGGAGAAGACGGTGATGTTCTGAATGGCAACCAATGCGGTTACGCCCAGCGTGACGGCGAGCAGGCTGGTCAGCATGGGGGTGGGCCGCTGCCAGAGTTCTTTCCAAATGAGGGATCTTAATGTCATGGATTCCATTCCTGAGTCGTTCGGGTGATGCAATAAGCGTTGGAGAGTTGTGACGCATTGCCACTCTCAACCAATTGACACGTGACGGCGTCATCGCCGCGTTGGGTTCTTTCCACCAGCGGCACGATGATGCCGACAGTTCGGGTCGTCACAACATTTGCCTGCGGCCGCAAGTTTTTGAGCAAGGATGTCGTAGGTGACGTCAGCATTGTAGATGCCCATCATCACCCCTGGAGGGGCCATGAACGCCACAACAGACGTTGGCTGATCTGTCCGCATGCGAAGCTGATGCAGGAACCGGGCTTCGTCGGGGTTGTTGGCCTGAACGGTTACGACCTGAGTGCGATCTTTGAACAAGGCATCCGCCTGAAACTGACGAACTCCGTCTGGAACGGTACGGCTCCCTTCCGGCTGCGCACAAAGCAGCACGATCTTCTGATCTTGCAAGGCCTTTAAGCAGGCAGCCTGACCGGGTGAGACGATCGCCGCAGTGAGTTGTTGTGAGACGACCCGTTGCGGGAAGACACTGGTCACTGCACCGTTGGGGGCAAGCACCGCGACGGCTGGCATCGGAGTTCGCGTCGCATCAAACTGTTCGATCAATGCCTGTTCGCCCGCATCGCCGATCTGGATCGGTACGATGACCGCATCCTGTCGCTCCGCAAGTGTCGTCTGCAGCACTTGGTGCATGTTCTGCGTGGCAGCGTCCTTGCCCCGATGGAACAGGATAAACGTGAACTGATTGTTTTGGGCGGCGGAGGCAACGACTCGCTGTCCGGGACTGAGGTCAGCGGCGTTAGTAGCTTGACCAGCGAGCGATGCGAACAGTGGGCAGAGGGTGAGTAGAGTCAAAACGGTCCGTGTCATGATTCTGAAATCCTTTTCATAGCCGAAGTGAGTGAAATCTGGTCAGGGTTCGCTCGGCAGGTGAACTCTGATTGGTGCATCGTCACCCCACCTCACTCATTCGAGGCGGGATCGACGATCAGTCTTTCTCAGTGTGCGTGTTCGTGGTCATGATCATGGTCGTGTGAGATCTCACCACGATACGACTTGCCGTTGATTGTCAGCACAAGTCGCGGGTCAGAGCCTTCCTCATCGAGGTGTGCGGCCAATTCCGCATCGCTGGAGACGAACCGTGATGATTGCCCAGCCGGGTCACTGGCATCAGGCGACGCAGTAAGTTGGAATTGCTCGGGGGTGCCATCGTGCTTGGCATTGATCGTCACTTCGGTCGCTTCGATCGGCACCTGCTCAGTCGCCGCTCCATTGAGAACGTAGATCGTGACCGTGCCAGCGGCATCATCGTGCACGATTTCGGCGTGGTACTCTTCATTCCCCAATTCGATCAGGTCACCGTGATGAGGGCCTTCGCTGGGATGAGCATGCGCATCGTGGTCATGCCCTTCGTGACTGTCGACGGTTGCAGGAGGCGGTGCAGTTTCCGGTCCGCCCGTGGTCGTCTCACCGGTACAGCCAGCGATGCCGACCGCCAGTGCAGTCAGTCCGAGTGAAAATGCTTTTGAGAGGGGTTTCATTGTTGTCTCCAGGAAGATGGTGTTTGTCGATCATATGTTGTCCACCAAACAGCCGGCTTCAGGCGAACGACCGGCTGTCATGGTGAATACGTCTTAGTGGTCGTGGCGGACCTCGAACCCGGTTTTCTGAAGCCAGACTTCCCAGCCTTCGGCAATCTCGTGTGTCGCCACTTCGATGTGTTTCCACTCCGGGCAACGGACACTCACGTCCGCATGACCGTCGTGTTGGTCAGTCTGGACTTCGCAGCCAAGACCTTTCATCAACGCCAGGAACTGAGGCAACTGATCCATGTTCTCCAGATGCGTGGTCTTCCATTCGGTCAATCGATAGGCCACTTCCTCGGCACCATCCGGTCCGTGATCATGGCCGGCATGATCGTGTCCCGCGTAGTCATGGTCGGAGTGGTCTTCTGTGTGGCCGTGGAGCGTCTCGAATCCGGCTCCTCGCAGCCAAGCCTCCCATTGATGAGCCAACTCATCATTGGCGACCTCCAAGGCTTGCCATTGCGGTGACCGATAGACGACGTCGGTATGCCCGTCGTGGGTATCCTGACTGGCTTCACAGCCAAGTTTCTTGACGGCTGCCAAGTGCTGGGCGGCTTTGCCGGGATTGTCGTAGTGCATTTCCTTCCAGTCAGAGAGCCGATAGGCGATGGCCTCGCTCGCTTGGGTTGATGCCGCCACTGCGAAGACAGCGACGCAGCACAGCGATCGAATCATGAGATGTGACATGAGATTCTCCTTCAGAGAGCACCGTTCTGACACCTGGTCCTAGGTGGCAACCGTTTCGGTGACTTTTTCAGTGTGTCCCGTCGTCCCGGACGGAGAGTGATTGTTTGCCGATTCAAGGTCAGGTTCCTCGGCTTCTTCAATGAGAGCAATTTCCGTGTGTGACTCGTTGACGACACGTTCGGCTTCTTTCATCCCAAACAGCCAGAACAAGGCCGGGTGGACGAAGAAGTCGAGCAGAGTCGAACTGATCAATCCACCCAGGATGACGGTTGCGACCGGATAGAGGATTTCCTTGCCTGGCTCCCCAGCCGCGAGCACGAGTGGCACCAAGCCAATGCCCGAGGTGAGTGCCGTCATCAGTACGGGTGCCAGTCGTTCAAGACCAGCACGCACGATCATCTCCTTGGTCCAGCCTTCGCCTTCATACTTGACGAGATGCAGGTAGTGATTGAGCAGTAGAATTCCGTTGCGCGACGCGATCCCCGCCAATGAGATGAAACCCACCATGGCCGCAACTGTGAGAGTTTGTCCGGTCACGACCAGTGCAATCACCGAGCCAATGAATGCCATCGGCAACGCAGCCATCACCTGCAATGACAGATTGACAGAGCGGAACATCGTGAACAGCACAAGAAACACGCCGATGAGCGAGACGGCAAATAGCGCACCAATCACCCGAGAAGCCGATTGTTGGCTTTCGAATTGACCGCTGTATTCGACGAAATAGCCAGCCGGCAGCGATTCGACGACCGGACGCACGCTTTGCTGGATCTCCTGCACGACATCGACCACACCCCGGTCGGACACGTTACATTGCAATACGATCCGGCGGCGAACATTCTCACGATTGACTGTGTTCGGGCCACCCGATTCGTAGATCTTTGCCACCGATTCGAGTGGCAGCTTGCCGCCGTCCTTCATTTCAATTGTCAGACGTCGCAGTGACTCCAGATTCTCTCGGTAGTTTTCATCGAGTCGGATGAGCAGATCGAATGTCCGCTGGCCGATCAGTATCTCCGAAGCGACTTGGCCATTCATGGCTGTCTCGATGAACTCATTGACCTCAACAGCTGTGAGTCCGTAGACCAGCAGCTTGTCCCGATCGAGTTCGATTCGCAATTGCGGAATGATGACCTGTGGCTCGACCAGCAAGTCCGTCACACCAGGAACTGCCTGCATGGCTGCCTGCATTTCCTGTGCTTTGCGGCGGAGAACATCCAAGTCGTCGCCGTAGATCTTGATACCGACCTGCGCTTTGACACCCGATAGCATGTGCGAGATCAGGTGGGCGATGGGTTGTTCGACGGCCGTGACAATTCCGGGGATGTCCGCCATCGCCTCGCGGATCTCATCCAGTTGTTCCTCACGAGAGCGGGGCGAATCAGGATCGAGTTCGATAATGAGTTCGCTCATGTTCACGCCTTCGGCGTGCTCGTCGAGTTCAGCGCGTCCGGTCCGACGCACGAATTGCTTGACGTCTTCAATCTCCTGCAACCGCTCTTCGACTCGATGGCCGATTTCGTTCGATGTTTGCAGTGACGTTCCCGGCGGCAACACGACATTGAGTTGCATGGCTCCTTCGTTAAATGGTGGTAGGAAGTCGCGTTCCAGTGTGATGACGAACAAGCCCGCCACAGCGACTGCCAATACCGTGACCGCCAAATTCATTCCTGGCAGCCGGAGACTGAACCGAATGACTTTGTCGCCAATCCACTTGATCCCTCGCAGCAGGAACCCGTCCTTCTCTTCCTCCGTCGACGATCGACCCGCCAGTAACCAGTAGGACAACACTGGTGTGACAGTCAGTGACACGAGCAGCGATGAGAGAATCGAAACGATATACGCGACACCCAAGGGTGCGAACAGTCGACCTTCCATTCCGGACAGGGCAAACAGCGGGACAAACACCAGGATCACAATCATTGTGCCAAACACGATCGAGTTACGAATCTCGATGCTGGCTCGAAAGACGACCAGCAGAGCTGGTAGCGGCTTCTCCCGGTGACGATTCTCCTTCAGTCGCCGGAAGATATTCTCCACGTCGACGATCGCATCATCGACCAGTTCACCAATGGCCACGGCCAGTCCGCCGAGTGTCATCGTGTTGATCGAGATGCCGAAGAACGAAAACACAATCGCCGTCATCACCAGCGACAGCGGAATTGCTGTCAGCGTGATGAATGTCGTGCGGAAGTTCATCAGGAACAGAAACAGAATGATAACGACCAGAATTCCGCCGTCGCGGAGAGCTTCAACGACGTTCTCGATGGCCCGATCAATGAATGACTTTTGCGTGTAGAGGGGGGCGACCCGTAGATCGTCAGGCAATGAAGGCCTGAGGTCGTCGATCGCGGCCATCACATCATCAGTGACTTGCCGTGTGTCGGCTCCGGGTTGCTTATTGATTGTCAGGATCACGGCCGGTCCGCCGGAAAAGTCGCCATTCTCCTGGCGGACATAGGCCGCACTGTCACCTCGTTTGACCTGTGCCCCCTCGACCACCTGCGCAATCTGCCTGAGAGAGATCGACTGCCCCTCACGGATGGTCACGACGACCTTCTGCAGATCTTCGATGGTCTGCACACGACCCAACGCACGAACGAGCAACTCGTTCGGTCCCTGATCGTCGAGGTAACCGCCGGTCGCGTTCTCATTGCTGTTCTGGACGGCTGCTTTCACCTCATGCAACGTGACGCCGTAACGGAGCATGGCATCCGGGTCAACAAGCACTTGGAACTGCTTGCGACCGCCACCCATCGTGAAGACTTGGGAGACACCGGGAATCGTCAGCAGTCGTTGACGCACGACCCAGTCGCCCAGCGTCCGTAACTCAAGTGGATCGGTGACATTGCCATCACTCCACATCCCCAGCATGAGGATCTGCCCCATGATGGAGGAGATCGGTGCGAGCGTCGGCTTCACCCCTTCGGGCATGCGGTCCTGCACAAGTTGCAATCGCTCCGCGACGATTTGTCGATCGGTAAAAATATCCGTTCCCCAATCAAACTCGACATAGACCACTGAGATACCGATGCCCGACGAACTGCGGACGGCTTGCACGCCATTCGCACCGTTCATCGCAGTCTCGATGGGAAAGGTCACCAGGGTCTCGACCTCTTCCGGAGCGAGCCCCGGCGCTTCGGTCATGATGACGACGCGCGGCCGGTTCAGGTCGGGGAAGACGTCGATCTGAGCCCGAGTCGCCTGCCAGCTGCCGTACCCGACGAGGAACAGCGCAGCTGCCATGACGAGCATGCGTTGCTGCAGCGCAAAGCGAATGATGGAATTCAACATGGAGAGACCCTCTTAGTGGTTGTGCCCCGCGTGCGGATCGACTCCGCCGCCGGCTTTGTTTTTGAGGGCCATTTGCATTTGATGGGCGCCACGTCTGGCGACAACATCACCGGGATACAGTGAGCCATCGTTGGCGACCACCGCCGAGTACTGGTCGCGATACTTCACATGCACCGGGACACGGTCGAAGTGGTCACCGTTTTCCTGAAACACGTAGTACTCGGCACCTTCACGCGACACCGCATCAATGGGGAGCACGATTTGCTCCGGCCATTCGTCGACCGGAACACGGAGTTGGAATCGCTGACCGGGCAGGTATTTCCACTCGACGTATCGGTTTCCTTCGGCACGACGGTCCTTCGTCACCTCATTCGGAAGCCGAACGTAAAAGTGAAGTGTGCGTGATTCGGTGTCGACCTGATTCGCCAGATAGGCAATCTCCAGTCCTTCCACGATCTGCGATCCTGCTCCAGGCTGCTCGAAGATCGCATCAACTGCCCATCCCTGCTCGGACGCTCGGCGAAGTTGGCCGATATCCTGCTCAAAAGCCATGCCCTCGATGAACAATTCGTCGTAGTCCTTGAGGATGCACAGCGTTTCACCGGCGTTGACTGATTGCCCTTTGTGCACATCAAGGTCTTGCAGAATGAGCGGACCGGTGTGTGCTGACTGAGGGTCGTCTCCATCGGCAACGTTTTGTGAGTAAGCGACTGGTCGGACGGAATTTCCGGTCAGTTGCAGTTCGTCCTCTCCGTGATCGTCGATGGAAGGAGCGAAGATTTGCAGCTCTCTGAGGAGTCGCCGTTCCTGGGCGATTTGGTCGACTTGGTTTTCTGACAGTCCATGCAATCTGAGTGCTTCTCGCTGTGCCTGAAGAACCGCAGCCAGTTTATCCCTGGCATATTGGCGGTCGAGCAACACCTTCCCGGCAACCGCCCCACTCTGCGTCACGTTTTGCAGCCGCGTGATCTCGCGTTGCTCGACATCCAACTCACCCAGCGTCCGCAGAAAGTCCGTTTGCGCTTGCACCAGATCCTCGTGGGTGAGCCGGATCTGAAACAGGAGCGTGCCCGGTTCGACCGCTTCCCCCTGGACCGCATGGACGTGTGTGATGACGCCCGTCATTGGTGTCGAGACTTGGACTCGGGTGCGACCTGGACGTTCGACAACGACCGCAGGGACGGTGATCGATCTTCGAAATGTCTCCAGCTCAATCGGACGGAGCATCTCTGGAGTCAGGCCGATGTTTCGACGCCCCTGAGCAGACAACTCCAGCGAAGTCGCCTCATCATGTCCTGCATGCGACCCGTGATCGTGACCGGCGTGGGGATCGGCTTCTTCAGTGTGCGCGTCTGCTTCCCCGGAACCACTCGATCGGAAAGCAGCGACCATTTGCTCGACCCGGGCCATCGTTGCAGGAACCCAAAGGCTGTAAGTCATCCAGCCAATGCCGACAACAAGGATGATGGCAGTCAACCAGATCCATTTCGTGGGGATATGTGGAATGCGGGCTTTCATCGTGTTCGTTCCAGCGTAGAGATTCTTGATCCGAAGGGGGTGCGCATCCAGCCAAGTGTTAATGTCAGTGCGCAGCGCACAGCGAACATGAATTCGCGGAGTTCGGGCCGAAGTCAGCACGAGCGACGGGGAAGATGACGCGGGATCACGTCGTGCGTCAGCAGACCGAAATCAGTACCGTCAACTTCCGTCGACAGAATTCGGGAAAGCACCCGTCAGAGACGCCACACCTGCATGTTTGCGCGCAGACGTTCCGGCGATTGCAAACTGCCTGGTGGACTTTCGGTTCCAGCTTTTTGAACAAGCGAACCATTCAAATTCATCGCACGGTCGGCGTCAGCCACCATGGGCAATGACGTCACCAGCGACAGGAGCAAAATTACATCACTGTCGTGTTGGGTTGTGACAAAACTACAATCCGGTTCACCACATGAACCGTCGCCATCCGGATGCTGATGGCCACCGTGGTGCTGGTGCCCATGATGATGGAGAGAAGAATCGAGGGCCGTCCCCTCGTCATCGTGACCATGCTGATGGTGCTCATGCTGACAAGCACTCGTTGCAGCTGCGACCTCATGATGCTGCTGATCGCAGGTATGAGTGTGGTGCGCACAGCATCCCAACAACGCATGCAGCGCCACGGCGCTCGTCGTCAGGATTGTCAGGATGCAGTGGAACATGCACTTTTCAATGGGTGATACGAGATCGACAGATTATGTCGCTTCTCACAGTTGTTTTATCGGCTCGTTACGGATCGGTCTACAGAGAACATCTACAATCGCAAATTGCGTGCCGCCAATGCAAACCCGCCCTCGTAAGTGCTGTGAAAGCAGCCCAGGCCGCTAAAAACGGAGAAACATCTCAACCAACTCGGCTCTTGCTGCTGTCCTCAATCTGAAGAAACTGTCATCGGTTCGACCTCAAATGGTGAATCCGCAAATCGTCATGTGCAGCCAGCCTTCTGTCACATTCGAAGCCAACGCCTCTACACGGTCTGGAGTCGATCACGATCTCAAGAGGCGCAGCCCATTGAAGATGACCAGCAATGATGCCCCCATATCGGCGGCAATCGCTGCCCAGAGTGACGAATATCCAGTAAATGTGAGGACAACGAAGAGTGCTTTGACAGCCAGTGAAAATACGATGTTCTGCCGTATGATCGTCACAGTGCGCCGAGAGTGCTCGATGAGCCACGGAAGGCGAGAGAGGTCATCTGACATGAGTGCGATGTCGGCTGTTTCGATCGCAGCATCGCTTCCCGCAGCTCCCATCGCAATTCCGAGGGTGGCTCGTCCCAAGGCGGGGGCGTCGTTAACGCCGTCACCGATCATCGCGACCTGACCAAATTTGTTCACAAGAGAGGCGACCGCTTCGACTTTGTCTTCCGGCAACAACTCCGCATGGACTTCATCGATGCCGGCTTGCTCCGCGATAGATTGAGCCGTGCCCTCATTGTCTCCGGTGAGCATGACAAGGTGTTCGACCCCCAAGTCTCGTAGTTTGCCAATGGATTGTTGGGTTTCAGTGCGAATGGCGTCGGCCAGCGTGATGAAACCACAGACGTGTGCTTCGTTGCCAACGACAACGACTGTCCGTCCCGCTGCCTGCATGTTCTGGAGCTGGCGATGAACGTCATCGGTTTCCTGCTTTCGCTCTTCCAGGTAACGATGAGAGCCAAGCCAGAACAGTCTTCCTTCAATTCTGCCCTGAGCCCCTTTACCCTGAATGATCTCGAACTGATCCGCCACTGGTAGCGACAGGCCGCGTTCCTTCGTCTCGGCCACAATGGCTCGTGCGAGAGGATGATTGCTGTGAGCTTCAAGAGCGCCGGCACGAGTCAGTAGTTCGGTTTCGTCGTGGCCGTTCATCGGGACGACTTCGATGACCTTTGGCTGTCCAATTGTGAGCGTTCCGGTCTTGTCCATCGCGATTGCCTTGAGACGTGCGGGGATCTCAACGAAGACGCCGCCCTTGATCAGAACGCCATTGCGTGCTGCAGCGGCAAGCGATGCCACAACACTGACAGGAGTCGAAATAACCAGCGCACAGGGGCATGCGATCACCAGCAGCACTAGCGATCGATAGGTCCAGTCCGACCATTGACCATCAAGCAACAACGGTGGAACAAGGACCACCACAATCGCAGTCATTAAGACGACCGGGGTGTAAATGGCAGCGAACTTCTCCACCCACTTCTCGGATGGGGCACGACGGGATTGAGCGTCACCTACCAGTTTGATGATCCGTGCCAATGTCGTGTCATTCGCGGGCTTCGTACTCTCAATCTCAAGTGTGCCGTCTCCATTGATCGTTCCGGCAAAGACCTCAACGTCCGCTGTCTTTGAGACGGGGACGCTTTCACCTGTAATTGGAGCCTGATTGACCGCGCTTGTTCCCTCTCGCACAATGCCATCGAGTGGAATTTTCTCACCCGGACGCACCACAATGATGCTTCCGACAGCGACATCATCCGGTGAGACATCGGTGATTGAACCATCCTGTCGAAGATGAGCAATCGGTGGCGTCAAATCCATTAGCGCTGCGATCGCTCGTCGTGCCCGACCGACACTCCAGGACTCAAGCAACAAAGACAACGAGAACAGAAACGCAACGGTCGCCGCCTCGAACCATTCGCCGATCAGCACCGCTCCGACGACCGCGATCGTCATGAGCAGATTCATATCCGGGCGGAGCGACAAAGCGGACCGCCATGCCTTGGGGACCACCATCCAGAGGCCTGCAAGGATGCCTATCACGTAGAACGCGATCGACAGAATAGGCACACCATGTGCAATGCCCATGCCTTCGGAACCAAACGCGGCACCAACACCCCCGGCTTGCCACACATGTGACAGGAAGCCGACTGCCCCGCTCGTTCCGCTTGCGGTAGTCAGCACATGCCGCTTGTAGGTAGACGAGAAACCGAAGTCCTCGTGTTGATCGGTCTCATCGCTCCAGACTTCCGCCTGCATGCCGGTGCGATCGATGGCAGCGACGACGTCGACCGCATTCAGGCCATCTGATTGCGCATCAACGATCAACTTGCCATTGAGGACATCGAATCGCAGACGCTCCTCGGTGCCGACCAGTGGCACGAGTTCACGTTTGAGGATCGCAACCTCTTCTGCGCAATCCATCCCCTTGATCCGAAACATCAATGACATCGGACTCCCCTGACGCTGATCGATCTTCTTGCTGTGGCCAACTCGCTGTTATTCAGTTGCCGGCGGCGGTTCTTCACCATACTTGGCCACGTAGCGGGCAGCGAAGTTCTCCGCCAGCTCCGGATGACAGACGAAGCATTGCGAGTCAGGTCGACTGTGATCTTCGCACCAGTCGCCCTTGTCTTTGAATCCGGCGATCAGGCTGGTGTCGCAGCGAGCGCACTCCCCTTCAGGCACACCATGCTCGTCGCACCACCACCCGCCGTGGTCGTGCTCATCGTGGCCTTCACCTTCTTCGTGATCATGGTCATCGTGTGACTCCACTTCTGCAGTTGTGGAAGCCGAATCGGATGCGCCACATCCAGACAGAAAAGTTGTGGACGTGGCGGTCAAGGCGACCAGAACACAGGGCATCGCAAACAACTTTCGCATCATATTCTCCTAGGACGTTCCATTCAGACGGAAACAGGTTCTTCGACTGGTCGCTCAATCATCTCCGGATGAGGAGCCACTCGTTCGATGGGACTCTTGAAAACCATGTACAGCACGCGCAATACGAGCAGGGACATCACCGTCGCGCTGATGACTCCCCCAATGACGACCGTGGCCAGTGGGCGCTGAACTTCCGCTCCCATACCCGTGCTGAACGCCATCGGGACGAATCCCAGACTGGCGACCAGCGAGGTCATAAGGACCGGACGGAGGCGCGTCATCGCCGCCTTCTCGACGGCTTCCTCAAGGTCGGCTCCGCGACGACGAAGCTGGCTGATGTAAGACACCAGCAGCATGTCATCAAGGACGGCAACACCTGACAGGGCGATGAATCCAACGGCTGCCGAGATCGAAAACGGCATGTCCCTGAGCCAGAGGGCAAAGATGCCGCCGGTCCAAGCGAAAGGAATGCCGGTAAAGACTCGAATTGTGTCCACGACATTGTGATAGGTCAGGTAGAGCAGAGTGAAGATCATGACCAAAGCCAGAGGCACGACGATCAGCAATCGCTGACGTGCCCGCAGCAGATTCTCGAACTGACCACTCCATTCGACGTGGTACCGCCCTTCGGGTAGCGTCACGTCTTCTGCAATCCGTTGTTGTGCTTCGGCGACGAAGCTACCGATGTCTCGGCCTCGGACGTTTGCAGAAATGTTGAGCCGACGTTGTCCCCACTCCCGCAGGATCTGCGACGGACCTTCGCCCACCTCAACGGACGCGAGCCGTGACAAGGGGATCTGCTCACCCGCCGGTGTGGCCACAAGAATGTTACGAATCGCTTCCGGACTTGCTTTCTTGTCTTCGGGCAGTCTGATGACCAACGGAAAGCGAAGCTGACCTTCATAAATATCACCGACCGGCAGGCCACCGATCGATTCCACCACATCCAGCACCGCAGCGGTGGGAATGCCGTAGCGAGCGATTTCGTCCTGTTTGATTTTCACTCGCAGCACTGGCTGACCGGTGACCTGTTCCGTACTCACGTCGGCACTGCCATCGATCCCGACCAGGACTCGCTCGATCTGCCGTGCGGTTTCCAACATCAGTTCATAGTCGTCGCCGAACAACTTCACTGCGACATCAGACCGCACGCCTGTCGCGATCTCATCCATCCGCAACTTGATCGGTTGGGTAAACGCCAGCCGCTGGCCCGGCAATTCGCGCAATGTCTTTTCAATCAGGTTTGTGAGTTGTGCCTGCGTGGACGCTTCCTTCCAGCGATTTCGCGGACGCAGCGTGATGAAAACGTCTGTCAGTTCAACGCCCATCGGGTCAGTTGCAATCTCTGCCGATCCGATGCGGCTCCAGACATGAGCGACTTCATCCGGGAACTCAGCCAACACGGCTTTTTCCATTTCCGTGTTGTAACGGATCGATTCTTCCAGATCGGTGCCCGCCAGTCGGATGACATTGATCGCGACGGATCCTTCAGAAAGCTGGGGCACAAACTCGGAACCGAGGTTCGGGGCAATCATTCCAAAGGCCACGATCAACACGCACAGAGCGAATCCGATGACGGCAACTTTGTGGTGCATGGTGAATCGCAGAATCGGCGCATACACCCACTTGGCCAATCGAATCAGCAGCGGCTCCCGTTCTTTCATTCGTTGGGGCAACACAATGCTGGCCAGGACCGGCATCAGCGTGAGCGAGAGAATCATCGAGCCGGCCAGTGCAAAGATGACCGTCGAGGCCATTGGGCGAAAGAGCTTTCCCTCCACTCCCTCCAGCGTCAAAATCGGCAGATAGACAATCATGATGATCAGTTCGCCGAACATCGTCGGTTTGCGGACTTCGATCGCCGCATCGCGGATCAGTTGCAGCTTGCTGCGGCCACGCGGATCGGGATGCGACAAATACCGCACACAGTTCTCGATCATCACCACGGAGCTGTCGACCACGAGGCCGAAGTCGATGGCACCGAGGCTCAGCAGACTGGCGGCAATGCCGAATCGCAACATCCCGGAGAACGCGAATAGCATCGACAAGGGAATCGCCAGGGCGACGATCAATCCGGCCCGCAGATTGCCGAGAAAGATAAACAGCACGGCGATGACGAACAGGCCGCCTTCAAAGAGATTGCGACGGACCGTGTTGATGACCTCATCGACCAGTTCGGTGCGGTCGTACATCGAGATGATCCGTACGCCGGGCGGCAACGTCGACCGGATGTCATCCAGCTCTTCCTTGATCCCGGACGTGACGTTGTGTGTGTTCTCTCCCATCAGGGAGAAGCCCAGTCCCATGACCGTCTCACCGCGTCCATCTGCGGTGACCGCCCCACGGCGGACCTCGTAGCCAATCTCCACGTCGGCGACATCAGAAATACGGACGGGCACACCATCCTCAGCCTTGATGACGATGGCCTCAATCTGCTCAGCGTTGACCGTGCGGCCCTGCCCGTGAACCAGCAGCATTTCACTGGATCGCACGATGTTGCCACCACCAACATTGCGATTGTTCCGCCGTAGCGCAGTGGTGACTTCGTCGAGCGTCAACTGATGACGAATCAGACGGTCCGGGTCGACTCGGACCTGGTACTGCTTCTCGTACCCGCCCCAAGAATTGACTTCGGCCACTCCGCTGACCGTCCGGAGCTGCGGCTTGATCGTCCAGTCGTGTAGGGTCCGCAGTTCGGTTAACTGTCGGATTCGTTCATCCGCATCCAGCCGTGAGAAGTCGTAGCCATCGAGAGTCACAACGTAATGAAACACCTCGCCAAGTCCGGACGCCACCGGTCCCATCTTTGGTCGGTCAATTCCCGATGGCAGTTCGACGGTGGCGAGACGTTCTCCAATCAATTGCCGCGCGAAGTAGATGTCGATGCCGTCTTCGAAAACCACGGTGACCTGCGAGAACCCGAACTTGGAGATTGACCGCAATTGTTGCAGCCCCGGCAGTCCGCTGATCACCTGCTCGATGGGGAACGTAATCTGGCGTTCCACTTCTTCCGGCAGTAGTGACGGTGCGTTGGTGTTGACCTGCACCTGAACCGGTGTTGTGTCCGGGAACGCATCAACGTCCAGATGTTGCAGCGACACGATGCCAACCGCCATCACCCCGAGCACGAGTGCGATCACGGCGAAACGATGGCGTAGCGATGCGTCGATGATCCAGTTCAGCATTGAGCCGTCCTTTCCCGATCATTGGCCACAGGTGCAGCCGGCTCCGAGATTGTTTTTGAGAATTTGCGAACGCAGGACCGCACTGCCTGTGGTGACGACGACTTCGCCCGGCAGGACGCCGGCAATGATCTCCGTGTAACCATCAGCGGTCACACCGGGCCGCACTGACCGAGTATGAAAGATCTTCGGTTGATCTTCGTCGAAGTAGTTCCGATCACGGACAAAAACAACAAAACACGAACCGTCCCACTGGACGGATTCTTTCGGGACAGCGACGGCATCCGGTGCTTCGCGAAGAATAATTCGACCCATCCCGAACGTTTCGTTCCTCAACGTTTCGTCCGGATTCTCTACCTCCGCGCGAACTTCAACGGTCCGCGTGTGCTTGTCAACATCGGTGCTGACCCAACTGATCTGCCCGACGACTTCGTCTTGCATGCCGTCCGGTAGAAATCGGACCGCCTGACCGACTTCGAGGTACGCGGCGTCTTCCAACGCCACATTGAACCGCAACCACATTCGACTCGTGTCTGCAATCCGAAACAGCATTTGCGACGGATCGACCACTTCGCCCGCAACCGTCTTTCGCTCGACAACCACGCCATCAAGAGATGCCACCACGGGGATCAGGTTGTTCGTTAACGTCAAACCTGAAACGTCTGATCGAATGCTGCTGGGGAGGCCCAGAAATCTGAGTCGCTGCCCGCGCTGTCCTTCCGGCAACTTCCTGAGTTCTGCGACATCGACACGCAATCCCAGGTTGTCCAGCGTCTGTTCGGCACGCCGTACGCCGATTGAGGCCTGCTGCAACGCTGTCTCTGCTTCCAGAAGTTGGCTGCCAGGGATGATCTGCTTCTCCGCCAGTGGCTTGAGTCGTTCGACGGTGGCCGCGTGAAACTCTACCTGAGCCAGCGAATCAAGCAGTCCTGACTTTGCTTCGCCCACGTCTACTGCGTCAATTAATGCCAGAACGTCGCCCTTGCTAACACGGTCGCCAACCATTCTTTCAACTTGCCAGACAGTGCCAGGTACTCGACTGGCCAACTGAGCGACCCGTGTTTCGTTATAGGTGGCTTCTCCGCTGGCTCGTACTGCTTCGACCATTGGCCGTGTCTCAACCAGTTCAAAATCAACACCTGCCTTGTTGACGGCATCCGTCGAAGTGAATTGCACCCGACTTCGATACAGCCGACAGCCCTGATTGTTCTCCTGCCTGTCGCGGACATCTAAAGCGAATGCTGCAGCCATCAATTGGGAATCGTCGATCGATGGAGCGGTCTTCAATTCGGCGACATCGGGATGGCAAAGCGGACACTGGTGCACGCCATGCTCCTGGCACCAGCCGTAGTCTTCACCTTTAGGCAACAATGTTGGTAAGCACTCAACACATTCCGACCCTGGCACTCCGTGAACCTCGCACCAGTCGTCAACGTCCGTCTCCAGTTGCCCGACCATCGCCGAGAACTTCGGCATCTGCCAGTCCGAGTGATGCCCCCACCACGCGACACCACCCAGCGCAACAAGCACAGTGATCGTTGGCACTGTGCCGACGATCCACTTCATCAATTGGCCGAGTCGATCCTTTTCGATCGACTGACTCTTGCTGCCAGGCTGGTGATCAATTGGCGGCGGACTTTCTTCAACCGACGGCTGATTGATGGTGGCTTGGCTCATGGGACTTACTCACGGCATCATTGTTTGAAAGCAATCATTCGAGATCCGACCTCAATGGACACCTGACGAACACTGAGCGATCACAAGGAAACGATAACCGCATCTTGATGTGCGTACGGACCACTCGGATCAACGTCGCGAAATGCGGCAAGCGTGTGTGCAGCGAAACTTACAGCAGGTAAGAACCTGACAGCGCACAAACATCCCGCCCGGAAGCGAAGGGCGGGAAGTGACAGCGGTTGGGCGGTAACGTCCGCGACAGCAAAGCAAGCTGAGTCATCGCGTTTGCCGAATCAATGATCACAAGACCGTCAATGTTGTCAGCCTTGTTCAGCTCAGGACAATCCGTTCCGACAGGAAGGATCGCACCGCCACAGAAACAATCCAGCGTTTTGGTGTCGTTGGGGCATTCATGCTCGCCAGGCACCTGCCGCTCGCTGTGCGTTTTGCAGCGACTACAGCACGGCTCAAAACCGTCACTCTCATTCTGTACAGTTTTCGACACGTCTGTCGCCGAACAAAGACCGCAACATTCCCCGCAAGGGAAGAATGGGCACAACAGCACAAGTGCTGTCATGCAAACGGCGAGTATCCGGCGACCAAACATGGAAATCAGCATTGAAGAAGCTGAGGTGGATTATTGAAGTAGTATAGCATACGACCGCAATCGCCTTCGATCAATGTCAGATTTCGATCGAATTCCCGCTACTGGCCGCTCAACGACTGTCCTCGCAAGTCATCCCCGACATCGTATGTGGCGAAGTTCGAGAGTCCACCGGTCAGCAGCAAGCCATCGAGCTTCGCATTCGCTTGTGCCAGCGCCCCTAAGGCTGTGACGTATTTCAGATTGACGTCAAAGTAGGCTCGCCGTGCCGTCAGGACGCGAAGAAAATCGAACTCCCCAGCCTCTTGAGCCGTCTGCATGAGCCCGAGCGTTTCTTCGGCCTTCGGAAGAATCGCCGTTTCATATTGTTGAACCGTTGCCTGTGCGATTTGGTATTCACGCAACACGCGAGCCAGCTCGCGTCGAATCTGCATCCGAAGCCGTTGGACGTTTTGCGTTGCCTCGCAATACTCGGCGTGTGCGGCTCGAATATTCCCTTGGTTCTTATTGTGCACCGGCAATGGCAAGCTGAGTTGGATATTCGCAAAATCGTCGCCGGTGCCGTCATCGTGTCCCACGCCAAGTTGTGCAGTGATATTCGGGATCGCCTGAACGTTCTGTCGTTGTAGATTGGCACGGGCGCGATCGACACGGGCAATGGCCGATGCGAGCAGGGGGCTTTCCGAAACGATCTGTGAGTACACAGTTTCGGCGTCCCTCGCTAAGACCACCACATCGAGTCCGCCAACCAGATTGGTCGGAGCGAGGTCTGGAATTCCAATGATAGCCGCCACTTCTTTCCATGCAGCTTGGAATTCAAACTCTGCCTGCTGAATCGCGAGGTCGACTTCGCTCAGTTGAATCTCAGATTGGAGTATATCCGGCCGCGTTCCGACTTTGGCGGTCATACGTTCTTCAGAAATGCTCACTCCTTTGGCAGCGATTTCGCGGAAGTCTCGCGCTAGGCGCAGCCGATTCTGAGCCGCCAAAGCTTCATAAAACTGAACTCGAATGTCCGTTCGAACGCGCTGACGCTGCGCTTCAACCTGCCACATCACCGAGTTGACATCATGTCCAATGACCTGCTGATTCCACGCCAGCTTGTCGCCTCGCACAAACTGCTGAGACACATACGCTCCATGCAACCCACCGGCTCCCTCGTTACCGATTTCTTCTCCGAAGTAGCCGACTGTCGGATTCGGCTTGAGCCCGACCTGAGTTTGAATGCCCGCCGCTTTGCTTGCTACAGCTGAAGCCTGCCGGATCGATGGATTATTCTGCAGGGCCAAGTCTTCCAGCGATTCGAGTGTCAACCCCTCACCTGCCCAACTGAATTCGCCGGGCTCCGGGAACGTTTCGACTTCCATTGTTGCGTCGCTGGTCTGAGGTTCACTTGTGTCGACCAACAACGGCGTTGTCGAGATCCCCTCTTCGTCCTGGTAGGCGACGGTCTCAACAGTGGACAGCGCCTCTGTCGGTTCAGTGGCATTGCCGCGAGATGCATTCTGCTGCTCGCTTGTCTCCAAATCGTGTGAGAGAGCCTGTTGAGCGGATGCGGAAGACTCATGCCGGACTGCATAGCGGCTGCCTCTCGCCGAACAACCAGTGATCGACGTCAGGAGGCCTAAGAACAACAGAGTCCGAGTGAAAGAGTGAGCCATCATGGCAGTGATCCGTGCGAAACGAGGGTATTGGAAGAATGAGAAACGACATGTCGTTTCTCAGTTCCTAAACCAAAAGCCGCACCCCAAGATCAGCCTCGAACGGACCATCCCTGTCAGCCGTGCCAGGGACTGCACGGCAGTGGGGAGACGTCACCGCACGATCGTTGGCAATGACCCATTCGAAGATGGCCACCTGGATATCTCTGAGCCGAAGCGCTGCTCGCGGAGCAAGAATGATGTCGACGGCCCCTGCACAGAACGGGCACTGCTGTTCATGCGAGTCGTCGTCGTCAAGAGGCACGGGAGAGTCTGTGCTCCCTTTGCAGCATGAGCAATGTGAATGTGTGGCGGTTGACACGCACTGTGTCCGTCCCTGAGCAATCGATGTGCTCGCAGGAACAACTGCACAACATGGCGCGATCGTCTGAATGACGACGGCGAAGAGAAGAAGCCATGTATTGAAAGACTGACAAGACACAATCAATTCCAATCTGGAAATCCGTTTCCAAGGGCGGAACTACCCCCGTCGGTTTGATCGGACGAAGGAACCTAGCGGACTATCCAGAACGACCAACCCTCCGACGATTGGCACAACTAGATATCGTGTAGGCAGAACGATCGTTGCAACCCGAAGCGATTACATAAGCAGGGCAAGCGGAGAAAAGGGCCTTGCAGAGCTCAACTTCGGGTTGCCCGGAGCATGCGTTGTCGAAACGATCACAGCTTTCATCGTTTTGAACAAGCAGTGCTTGTCAGAAAAATGACCGGTGCATCCACTTCACGTTATGGCGAAGCGACTTTGTGAGCGGCTTGGCTTTGGCACACCTCTTGCTGAATCCACAACTTGACGCCCGATCAAAAAAGGGATGGTCTGCACATGACGTGCTTCGAAGTCTCGCCATCTGGTAAACCGACTGAAGGACATGACACGATGCAGACATTGACAACTGGAACGGGAGCATTTCTGACAATGCTCGCTGCAATATCGACAACCACTTTCGCTCACGATGGACACAATCACAGCCACGGAGGCGACCAACGCATTACCCTCCCCGAAACTAACCAACAACCGGGAGAGGTGACGAATGAAGCCCCTCCATTCGGAACGTTGCCCCCAGGGCATACACCAAACGATGGGCATGATCATGGAAATACGAACAACCAGCTTCCACAGCAACCAACCAGAGTTCCCAGCCGCGTGAATCCTCGCACCGATTCCAATCCCTTCTATTCATCTCCGAATCGCTTCCTTCCCAACACAGGTGACGGAATCGGTCGATTCGATCGAGCGCCGACTCCCGAGTTCGCACCTCGTCAACAAGACAACTGGGGAAGACCAAACGCACCCTATTCTGGAGTTCCCAGCCCGTTTGGACGTGGTCTTCCATACAACGAGAGTGGGATTGGCCATGGTTGCTTATCCGGTTCGTGTTGTCCGCTCTCAGGCGGCTCTTCGCAACAATCAATTCCATTTCAATACTCTGGGTACGAGGATTCACCGTTAGCGATTCAACGATGGAATGCCGACCAATGCCAACCTCCCGCAAACTACGACTGTGATAGATGCCGTAACTACCATTCGTGTCCGCTGAATCATTGATCATCGACTCGCACAAAAAAAACGGTCGACGTCAGGGAGCTCGAACCCCGAACTCCCCTGTTGCATCTCTTGGTGATGAAGCAACGTGCTTCGACGAGGTATTTCCTGTGTCAGTACGATTGTCGTGAATGTGTGGCATTGAGTGTCGCCGACTGACGTCGGATATTTCCTGCCGCGCAACGGGAATCGTCGTGAGCACTCCCCTCTTCTCCGTGAGAAGGTCCACGAACAATGTGCTGATGAGAGGTCGGCATTGTTGCTTCAGGCAAAGGCTGGCAAGCCCCTTGTCCGAGTCGAGTGCCGCTTGTTGGAAGCAGGTTCGATGACTCGTCGTCGCTGGCACTCCGTCATCGGCATGTCATCGGGGTGAACGCCAGGCTGTCCTTGACTCCCTGAACCCTGTGGGGGTGTCAGCCTGCGGACAGGCTGACGTGACGCGATGTCCGACAGGCTGTGGGCAGGATGTGGTCCCCTGTCGGTGCCCGTGACAGCGATTTGATGACGTAGGCCGTTTGTGACTGATTCAAGCCGTGGAATGGCTGTCACCCACCCCGTGTCAGGGGACGGGATGACGGACGGGGTGTCATCAGGGGGACGTGCAATTTGCTTGACAGTCCGTCACGAATCGAGGCATCCTGTCGGTATATTTGCTGTCACCCCGCTGACGATATGACACCCGCTCCCATCCCCGGCTATCTCACCAAGAAAGAAGTGACCGAACGCTATGGTCGCTCGCATCGCTCCCTCACGCGGGACTTCAGCACGGCCATCCGCATGGGGGATGAGGAGGTGCTGACGCATCTCAAGCTCCAGACCGAGGACGGCACCGAGCGAGCGGGGACAGAAGTCACGCTGGAACAGATTCAACAGCTCTCGAACAACGGGCTGAGTCCGACATGGTATGTGGAAGGGGAGTGGGCGGCACAGAGATATGGCACTCGTGAGACTCCGGCCCCCGCGTCGACCGAGCCGCAGCCTGAGAAGATCCAGTCAGACGACGTGAGGTCGTCTGCAAGTCACGCAGATTCAGGAGAAGTGCTGCGACGGCTGGAGGCACAGATCACGGACCTCCAGCGGGACAAGGAGCAGCTCTATCAGGAGCTGACGATCAAGAACGAACAGATCAAGCAGGCCAACGAGCGGACTCGTGAGTCAAACATTCTCATGAAGGAACTCCAATCGCTGCTCGCGAATGCTCAGCAGCGGGCCTTGCTACCGGTGCCGCAGGATTCGGTCGAGCGAGCATCAGCACCATCGATCGATGCCTTTGCTGATGAAGAGGATACCGAACCGATCACGGTCAAGTCGTCTCCAATTCCTTCGACTCAATCCGGATCATCCGTCAAGGCGAAGGGGAGTGGTCGCAAGAAGGCCAAGACCCCCCAAGCATCGACAACGCCGAAGTCAACTGACAGCAAACCCAAGTGGCACGAGATGCCGACATTTCGCAAACTGCTTTCCCGTCGCCAGGACTGATGACAACCGCCACGGTCTCGTCAGCGGCAGTTTCGCAACACACGCTCGACACGCAGTCGTTCACGGGCTTCGAGCCGCTGGATGCGAACTACCTCTACTGTCCGAATCAGTTTCTGGATGTCTGTCTTCCGAACTCATCCCGCAGTGCCGTGCGGCTGGTCGCCTACATCCTCGATCAGACGCTGGGCTGGCTCGATCCGGACGGCAATCCCCGCAAGCAGAACATCACGGTGTCTTACCAGCAGCTGATTGACGCAGCTGGTCTGAGTCGGGGGGCTATTCGCACGTCGATTGACGAGGCGGTTCAGGCACGCTTCATCCGCTGTATTCAAAAAGGCACGTCCGCGAAGGAGGGGATGGCCGCTGAGAGTGCGGCCTATGCACTGCGCTGGGATGAATCAGGCACATATCACGATCAACCAGAGTCCTTTGCAGGTTTCTTCACCGGCGAGGGACACCGCACGCCCATCCCGAATGGGTTCATCCGGCACGTCATCCCACATGACACGTTGACCGTCACCAAAGTGGTCGGAACGGTGTTGCGACACACGGTCGGCTATCAGAACCAGTTCGGAGGTCGTCGCTCACAAGCCCCCCTGTCGTATCGCTTCATTCAGGAGTTCGCACACATCCCCGATCCGAAGACGTTAAGGGAGGCACTCAGCTCAGCGATCGCCTCGCGGTATATCGTCTGTGTCGAAGAGGGGAGCTTTCATCCGCAGCAGGATCGCCGGCGGCCAGCGACCTACGCCGTGAACTGGCATCAGACAGCCAGATTGAAGGAGAGCGGTTCAAAAAACCCAGCAGCCGAGGAGCAGTCCAATAAACCCAGCAGCAGCGGTTCAAAAAACCCAGCAGCCGAGCGGTTCAAAAAACCCAGCAAAGAAAAGACAGAGCTAAAAGACAGTCTGAAACAACAACCGGCTGCTGCAGTCCGTTTGAGATTGTTGAGAAGTGCTGGTTTCGATGAACCGACTGCTCAGCGTTTGAGTCTCACCGCCACTACCGAGCAGATTCAACAACAGATCGACTGGCTACCCCGTCGTAGTATCAGCCAGAACCGACTGGGCATGCTCCGGCGAGCGATCGAAGAGAACTGGTCAGAGCCGGAGCGTCCACCAGATGTGAAGGAGATCCTGCGTCAACAGCGAGAACGTGATCGACAGCAAATGGTGTTACAGCAGAAAGAGGAACGGCAAGCGAAACAGACCACGACTCAACGCATTCAGCACCGAGCCGAGCTGGAACAGGTCTGGAACAACCTCTCCTCCACGGAACAGAAGCGGATCGAAGCTAAAGCCTCTGCTCAGCAAGACAGCGAGACACTCCGCAAACTGTTCCGCACTTCTGACTCCCAACGCCTCCGCGAATGCCTCCGACAACTTGACCGGGAACGCACTCACGTTTGTCCCGGGCCTGCCTCCGCAGCGAAAGGCGGTAAGAAGTTTGTACATCAGTACCTGACGTTGCCCTCAGACTCCGCGTGAATCGCCGCTCCGATTCACGCAATTGTTAATCATTTTCGTTAGTGGGTTGTGCGTTGAAGTCAGTGAAGCATTGCTCAAGGTTGTCGAGGAAATGACGTGCTTTCTTGTAGAGGTCGTAAATCTCGTCAAAAGTCTTCTCAAGCGCGTAGCTGCCGAAGTCCTGATGCACGAGTCGATTTCGCTCGCGTCCAATTTCGATAAACGCCTCAACTGAATCCGAAAATGCTTCGTCGTCCTTACAGCGTCGTTCCATAAAGGCCTTAAAGTCGGAGCCAAAAAGTCGGAAGAACGGATTCCCGTTCGGTCTATCCCAATCGAAGTATGTGTGGTACTGCCGTTCTATGGCCTTGATCCGAACGAACTCATTGAGCGGTAAAGTGCTGTGGCTCCATTGGTTGACCAACTCCGTGAGGATTGACACGAGACGTCGCTCGAAGAAACTCGCCGCTGACAGAAGGAGACTCTTACGAAAGTTCTCCGATGCGACGTTCTGCATTGACAGATCGTCTTCTGGGATCACTGCCAGAATACAGAGAAAGTCGGTGTGTAATTGATCAACGATTGTCACTTGTCTGTTGCCACTCAAAGCGCTGAAACACATTTTCGGCCAATCTCGAGTCGCTTCTCAACGTTTGACGTAGTAGTAGATGCTTTCGTTGCGGCGTCCTGAAACTCGGCGTCCTCGGAGAGTGTTGTGATCTCGTCCATCGAAAGCTTGCCCTCCAGTGTTCGACGTTGCGAAAAAGCATCGTGTGACGCAGCAGTAAATACCGCTTCGATTAATGCAATGCTGAATCTTCCTGTCTTCTTGCTCAAAAATGCATTGGGTGGTAGTCCCGCCGCGCACTTGAGAAAGGAGCGAAACACCGAAGCAAGATACTCGTTTTGCTGTTCGTCGTGGGTCTGACACTTTTTGGAAAACTGGTTCAGGAACTTCACCATGGATGGTGCGTATTCAGCATGATCCACCAACATTGCGAACATTCGAAGAAGAATCTCCACGTCCTTTAAGTGTAGGTCGGGATTCACGGTCCCTAATATACGTCGCCATCCGTCCTCCATGTTCAGATGCGTGAGGGTCTCGTAGAAATCCGAATGATAAAGACAGAGTCGAATCTCTTGTGCCGTGAGATTCATTCCGCCGGAGTTGAGGCGACTGAATATCTCAAAGACCGATGAGTCATCATTTTCAGGCGAATTCTGTTTGACAATCACGTTGCGAATCGGTCGCAGGTCTAGTTGAATCTTCACGTCGCCGAGTGTGGAGTAAGATTTGCCCGCGAAAGGGTTTGGCTGATCTGGGAGCCTTGCGGGAAGTTGGAGCCGAAAGTTCGTGAAATATGCATCATCGTGCAAGACACCGTCTGGTATCTTTCCGTGCTCATCGAAGATGAGGCGTAGATCACCACGTTTCTCTCGTCGCGGATACCTCTGCTTGATGAAGTAATAGATCGACATGAGGCGTTGTTGCCCGTCAATAACGAGAAACTTGTTCTTTGCCTTCTCATAGAGAAAGAGCTGGGGCACTGGGAGACCAAGGATCAGCGACTCGATAAGTTTCGACGAGCGCTTAACGTCCCAGACGAAGTGCCGCTGAAAACCAGGAATTACCACGGCACCGGAATCGATGAAATTGAATAGCGTGGAGACATTGAAGTCATTTGGAGTCGACGTAATGTCGTACTCCCGAACTTGAATGTCCTCTTGTTCGGAGGCGTAATCGTCGAACCAATTCTCATTGTCTTGCGGCATCGAATACCACCGAGGATGGGGAGCAGGGATGTGTTGTTGTAGCGGCTAACGACAAGAGTGTTATCTAATTGGCATGGATGCGGATTGGATAAAACGAGTTGAACTGAGCTGCGGAGCTTGTGGGGGGGCTGCCTTGGGGATTGTATCAAGAGACGACGGTCATGGGCAGCGATGAGTGGGGCTGGTGCAGTGAATGCTACGGGGGCAGGCGTGGGATGGAGGAGGACGACGAAACACGGGGGCCGGAATCGCGACTTGTGGGGCATTGTTGGATCACCTACGTTGTCGCAATGGAAATTCGTGCAATGAATGCATACCGAAATGTGCACGATTGCAACCCGACACTCCACTACTGCGAACATGATCGCATCCGTGTTCCTTGATGCGTCGAGCTTTCAGGTCACCTCACGGGTCGCCGGAGGCGAACCCGTGCTGCGCTGGGGCAAGCCCAGAAGTCGCACCTCGATGAGGGCACCGCGTCG
>JAGQPX010000016.1 GCA_020426505.1 Planctomycetaceae bacterium
CACTTAAACAACCGCCGCACTAAGGCTGTTTCAGGCGGCTCTCCCTTCGGCGATGGCAACTTTGATCCGTCTGATTTCGACATGCCCGATTCCGGTTTCGATGACGACAACCCTTTTATTCGAGGGCCGTGGTAAAACGTTGAGTACATTGACCCGGAATCGCTGTGAGTTTCCCAACACTTTGCTGAGTCAGGACGTACGTTTTCCGACGGGGTGGCGAGGCGCAACGACTGCCTGCCCGTCCTTGCATATTCCGAGATTCACGGATAGACCTTGAATGATCCCGTTTCCGGGAACGACTTAACCATGTGAGTCGTCATCGATGCGTGAACATGCTGGTCCACTCTCAATCAGGAGAAGCTGAATGGCTGTCGTTTCGGACGCTCCCCCCGCCCTGCATGAGGATGATGTTGCACAGATCGACGAACTCCGATCGGTCTTCGAAAAGCTGCAGGCCGAACTAGGGCAGATCATTGTCGGGCAGAAGGCTGTGATTGAGGAACTGGCCATCTGCCTGTTCTCTCGTGGTCATGCCCTGCTGATGGGGGTGCCGGGGCTGGCAAAGACGCTGCTGATCAGCCGGCTAGCCGAGACGATGGCCCTCGACTTCAGCCGCATCCAGTTCACCCCTGACCTGATGCCGATGGACATCACGGGGACGGACATTCTGCAGGCGTCTGGTGACGGTCGCCGGGAGTTTGAGTTCGTCAAAGGGCCGATCTTCGCGAACATTGTCCTCGCGGATGAGATCAACCGTGCCCCCTCGAAGACCCAAGCCGCCATGCTGGAGGCCATGCAGGAGCATAAGGTGACCGTGCTCGGCCGGACTTACAAACTCGCACCGCCGTTCTTCGTGCTGGCGACACAGAACCCGATTGAGCAGGAAGGAACATACCCGCTGCCCGAGGCACAGCTCGACCGGTTCATGTTCCTCATCGAGATGGACTACCCGGACCGCGATGAGGAGTTGCAAATCTCGCAGACGACGACCGGCGAAGAGTTCCCCACGCTCAGTGAGGTGATTCACGGGGACGATGTGCAGAAGTTCCAGTCCGTCGTCCGACGCATGCCGGTTCCACAACATGTGTACGAATTCGCAGTCGATCTCACTCGCCGCACACGACCCAAGTCGGATGATGCCCCGGATTGGCTGAAGCCGCTCGTCGGCTGGGGAGCCGGCCCACGAGCCGTGCAGTATCTCGTGTTGGGAGCAAAGGCCCGAGCGGCTTTGCAGGGGAGTTACCTCGTTCGGCAGGAAGACGTCATCGCCGTCGCCGAGCCCGTGCTGACGCACCGTGTGATCACCACGTTCACGGCTGAGAGTCAGGGGATCACTAGCCGCGACGTGGTCCGGCGACTGGTCGAGGAACTGCAGGCAGAAGGGTGAGGGAAGACGTTGGGTGGCACGCCCTGACGTCAGGAAGGGCGTGGCGAATGTGAGTGAGCGTCCGACCACGCCCTTCCCGCTGGTCAGGGTGTGCCACGCCGAACCGTTGACAATCTATGCAAACTCAACGCGACTTCCTGGACTCCGACGTGCTCGCTCGATTGGCACCGCTGGCCTTGCACGCGCGGTTCCCGATGATCGGGAACGTGTCAGGTCGGCATCGCAGTCCAATTCGCGGGTCAAGTCTGGAGTTCGCTGCCTACCGTGAGTACGCGCCGGGTGATGACCTGCGTCGACTCGACTGGCGGGTGCATGGGAGGAGTGACCGTTATTACGTCAAGCAGTTCGAGGCGGACACGAACCTGCGGCTTTGTCTGGTCGTCGATACCAGCGGGTCAATGAAGTACTCCGCAGGAGGGATGAGCAAGCTCGACTATGCAAAGCGGCTGGCTGGCACTCTCGCCTATCTCGCCGCCAATCAGGGAGACGCGGTCGGCCTGTATTGTGCGGGCACCGGCATCGCTCAACAGATCGACCCGAAACGCAACGCGACTCACTTGGGTACCGTTCTCGATGAGTTGGCTACGACAGAAGCAACCGGTGAGACAGGACTCATTTCCGCCCTGCACGAGGCAGCCGAACGTGTCCCACAGCGGGCTTTGTTTGTGATTATCTCTGACCTGTTCGTCGACCCGGAAGAACTCGGCGAGTGCTTTCAACATCTGCGGTTCCGCCGTCACGATGCAGCCGTGTTTCATCTCCTCGAGCAAGCGGAGGTCGACTTCGAGTTCGATCGTCCGATCCGTTTCGTTGACCTCGAAGGGGGAACGTCCATTCTCGCCGACCCGACGATGATCGCCAAACAGTACCACGCTGCCCTGCAGAACTACTTCAACAAGCTCACCGAATGCGTCCGCGAAGCCCGCGTGGACTATCATCGAGTGGCACTGGAGGAGCCGTACGATGACGTGTTGGCGAGGTTCCTGTTGTCGCGAACGCCGAAGGGGTCAAGGTGAGGGAGGGAGTAGGGAGTAGTGGTCACGAGTCGTTTACGACTGGAGGGTGTGATGTCAGTTGAGAGCTATCGGGATTTGAAAGTTTGGCAAAAGGCGATTGATTTGACTGTGGACTGCTATGCGATCACCAAGGCGTACCCCAGTGATGAGAAGTACGGACTGACGTCACAAACTCGAAGGGCTGCCGGGTCCGTTGCCGCGAACATCGCTGAGGGGCACGGCCGAGGCACTCCGAAGTCATTTCTCAACCACCTCTGGATCGCCAACGGCTCACTGAAGGAACTCGAAACTCATCTCATCGTTTCCGGGAGACTCGAATACGTTAGCCGCGAAGACGCTCGTCCTCTCTTCGCTCTTTGCGAGGAAATCGGACGAATGCTCGTCGGCCTCCGTCATTCTCTTCAACAATCCGACTGAAAAGACACCCGACTTCTAGACCCGCGGGGCGTAGCCCGTGGGCTTGACTACTCCCTACTCCCTATTCGCTACTCCCTCAATACATGACTTTTCTGCAGCCCATCTTGCTCTTCGGACTGCCACTTGTGGCGTTGCCGATTTTGATCCATCTGATCAATCGGTGGCGGCATCGGACCGTGCAGTGGGGGGCGATGATGTTTCTGCTCGATGCGAAGCGACTCACGCGAGGCATGGCCAAGCTGCGGTTCTGGTTGATCATGGCCATGCGGATGCTGGCAATTGCGGCCCTGTTGTTCGCGTTTGCCCGACCACTCACATCTGGCTGGTTGGGACTCGCGATCGGAGGACAGGTCGAGACAACCATCGTGCTGTTGGATCGTTCCGCAAGCATGGAGCAACTCAATTCGACCTCACGAGTCTCCAAGCGAGAGGCCGCTCTCACACAGTTGACATCAGTGATCGAGTCGACCGGCAGCGGGTCACGACTCGTGCTCATCGACAGTGTGGACAACGTCGCTCGTGAACTCGACGCCGGCGTTTCGTTGAGTAAGTCGTTGGAAACGACTGCGACCGTGACGTCAGCCGATATCCCTGGCATGTTAGAGACGGCGCTCGAATATGTCGTCGCCAATCAAACGGGACGGACGGACATCTGGATCTGCTCGGACATCCGTGAGAACGACTGGAACGCCAACGACGGCCGCTGGTCGTCTGTGCGTGAGAAATTCCAACCGCTGGAGGGGGTCAAGTTCTTCCTGCTGTCGGATGCGGCTCGTGCGTCGGACAACGTGACTGTGCGTGTCCAGAACGTGCAGCAGCGAGGGGCGCAAGGCAACCGTGAATTGCAGTTCGATGTCCTGTTTCGTCGTGAGGGGGACGGCCTGCCGCCACAGACGATCCCCTGTGAACTTGTGATCAACGGGGCTCGTTCCGCCTTGAATGTCGAATTGTCGGGCGACTCATACCTGTTGCAGGGGCACCGCGTGCCGATCGACGACGAGCAGGACGGCGGCTGGGGCCGGATCGAGATTGCTGCGGACGAGAACCTGATCGACAACACAAGTTACTTCGTTTTCGCAGACCCGACCGTGCACCGAACGGTCATAGTGTACGAGGATGCACAGGTCGCTGACGCTCTGCGGATCACTGCGACCGCTCCGCTGGCCCCGGGCATCACTTACGAGGCCGAGTTGATTACGGCGGACCTTTCTGGGCAGATTGACCTCAGCACGGCGTCACTCCTGATCTGGCAGACCGAGTTGCCCGAGGGAGTTCTCGCAGACCAGATTGGCGGGTTTGTGAAGAGCGGCAGGCCCACGATGTTCTTCCCTCCCGTACGGGGAGGCGATCGGGAGATGTTCGGCGTTCGATGGGGCGACTGGCATGAACGCGAAGGTGCGGAACCGTACCGGGTGACAACATGGCGGCGAGAGAGTGATCTCCTGGCCGACAGTAGCAGTGGCGAGCCGCTGGGATTGGGGGATCTCAAGACCGATGCGTATCGGGAACTCGTCAGCGAGTCGGGCCGTTCCCTCGCCCGGCTGGACGAAGGTGTGCCGCTATTGCTTCGGGCGACAAACAGTGAAGGACCGGCGTACTATTGGGCGACGCTTCCGGTATTGGGCAAGTCGAGTCTCGCACAGGATGGCGTTGCATTGTACATCAGTACCCAGCGGGCCTTGTCGATCGGAGCCGAGGCGCAATCGCTGTCGCGTGAGATCGACGCCGGTGCTGCGGAAGCGAAAGATGTCGAGAACTGGCGACCACTCGACGAACGGCTCAATGACGTGTTGCTGTCCCAACGCTGGATCAACGCCGGAGCGTACGCAGAGGGTGAACGTCAGGTCGCATTGGCTCGACCGGAAGTCGAAGACCTGGCGAACGTGCTGGACGCCGATCAGGTGAACGGGTTGTTCGAAGGACTCGACTTCCGGCGTGTCGAACAACAGACGGGCGGTTCGGGGGCACTCACGAGTGAGGTCTGGCGTGCCGTGCTGGCTGTGATGGTGCTGGCGATGCTCGTTGAGGCGGCACTCTGTCTGCCCGAACGGAAGGAGTCCGTGCCCGCATGAATTCGACGACGGCACTCACATTTCAGGCGACAACAGGCGGGATCGTCCTCGCGATTCTGACGATCATCGCCACAGCCGTCCTGTGTGTTCTGGCGTGGCGACGCAGCGGGTATCGGACGTCGACGGGCTTGATGGAGTTGTTGCGGCTGCTGATCGTGATTCTGATTGCCGTGACGCTGCTGCAACCGGAATGGCTGACGATGTATCGACCCGAGTCGCGGCCATCGATTCTCGTACTGACCGATGCTTCTCGCAGCATGGAAACGCGTGACGTAATCGATCCGTCGAGCCCATCAACGCAACCGCGCACGCGAGCCGAAGCGACGGCCGACTTGGAGGATGAGTCGCGGTGGCAATCTCTGAGTGAACGCTTCGATGTCGTGCAAGAGTCGTTCTCATCCTCGTTGCCCGAGCCGATCGAAGGGACGGACCTGCATGAAGCTCTGACAAATGCTTTGGAGGAACACGACAATCTGGCGGCGGTCGTGCTCGCCTCGGATGGTGACTGGAACGTGGGTGAATCACCGGCACGAGCAGCGAGTGAATTGCGGAAGAAGGGCGTTCCGGTCATCGCCGTGGTGCAGGGAAGCGAGACACGGCTGCCCGATCTCGATCTCGTGAGAGTGGACGCACCGACGTTCGGAGTCGCTGGCAAGGCACTGCGGATTCCGTTCGTGATCGACAGTTCGCTGCCTCGTGAGACAACCGCGACCGTCACGCTGACCCCCTCATCCGGCGAGACGGTGACCTCACAGGTCACGATCCCCGCGATGGGTCAGTTGAACGACTCGCTGCTGTGGACGCCGTACGAAGAAGGCGAGTTCGAGTTGACTGTTGACGTGCCTGTCGACAAGGCAGAGGTCATCCCGGAAAACAACAAGCGAGTTGTGCCGATCGCCATTCGCAAGGAAGAGCTACGCGTTCTGCTGGTCGAATCATTGCCACGCTGGGAGTACCGGTATCTGCGGAACGCACTCGAACGTGACCCGGGTGTCGAGGTGTCGTGCCTGCTGTTTCATCCGGGGCTGAGCAAGATCGGCGGCGGCAAGGGTTACCTCGACGGGTTCCCCGGCACGATGGATGAGCTTTCGGAATACGACGTGGTGTTCCTTGGCGACGTCGGCGTCGAAGCGGGCCAACTCACGCTGGAGGACTGCCGGCTCATCAAAGCCCTCATTCAAAGTCAGGCGTCCGGACTCGTCTGGATGCCGGGGATGAGAGGCGCGCATCTGTCATTCGTCGGAACCGAACTGGAAGAGTTGTATCCGGTCGTGCTTGACCCGTCGCAGCCGCGCGGGTGGGGGTCGCAACTGGCGGCTCACATGGAGTTGACGGAAGCCGGTCGCCGCAGCCTGCTTACCCAACTGGAAGACACGGATGACGCGAACATTCGCCTGTGGGAGACGCTGCCGGGCTTTCAGTGGTTCGGTGCCGCAAATCGCGCCCGAGCCGGCTCGGAGGTGTTGGCTGTGCATCAGTCGCAGTCGAGCGAGTTCGGTCGCATCCCGCTCCTCGTCACGCGGACCTATGGGACCGGCAAGGTATTGTACCTTGGCACCGACAGTGCATGGCGGTGGCGTGAAGGGGTCGAGGACAAGTATCACTATCGTTTCTGGGGACAGGTGGCTCGTTGGATGGCCTATCAGCGGAGCATGGCTCAAGGCGAGAGGATGCGGCTGTTCTACTCGCCCGATCGACCCAAGTCGGGAGACACGGTTGCCCTGTTCGCCAACGTCATGCAAGACACGGGCGAGCCGTTGCAAGGCGGACATGTGTCCGTGCGGATCACCAGTCCCGGTGGAGAATCAGAAACGGTGCGTCTCGCCCCCGAAGACGAGTGGGGACTCTATCAGGGGTTCTTCACACCGGAAGAACCGGGGGAGTATCAGATGACGCTGACGTCGAGAGAGAACGATGCGACACTGGAAACGACGCTCGCTGTCAGGAACATTCGCCGCGAGAGGATCGGACAACCGGCTCGAACGGACGTGCTGAACGAGATCGCCACCATCACGGGCGGACAAGTTCTCCAGGCCAGCGAACTGGGGCAATTGCCCGATACGCTCGCCACATTGCCGGAACCACAGGCGTCGATCCGTCGTCTCAGGCTGTGGTGCCACCCGGTTTGGGCCGGTTTTCTCATCCTTTTACTCGGACTGTTCTGGACGGGACGCAAGCTGACGGGTGTAATATAGATTCATCGTTTAGCCGCACATTTCAAATGTGCGGCTAAACGATGTGTGACCCAAATTCGGTCAACCTTTCATCACGGACACGCCATGCAAGTTCACACATCGCACGGACGGTTTGATCTTCCTGAACGAATGCGGACGCAGTTGGAGGCGTTTCGGCGACGGCTGTGGTGGATCAAAGTGGGCGAGGGATTACTCGCAGGCGTCTTCGGGCTGCTGTTGTCGTACGTTGCACTGTTTGTGCTTGACCGATTCGTCGATACACCGGCGACAGTGCGGACCGGGTTGCTTCTCGTCGGCACGTTGGGACTGGCTGTCGCTTTCCCGCTCAAGTGGCATCGTTGGGTCTGGCGGACGCGTCAATTGGAACAGGTCGCTCGTCTGCTGCGACGACGCTATCCGCGACTGGGTGATCAGCTGCTCGGCATCGTTGAGTTGGCCCATGCCGACGGCCGCAAGCAGAACTACTCGGAGTCACTCTTGCGGGCAGCGGTCGAGCAGGTCGACGAGGAGACATCTCATCGAAACTTCGATGAAGCGGTCCCCAACACAGGTCTGCGTCGCTGGGCCTGGACGGCGGGTGGACTGGCAGTAGTCGTCGCTCTGGTAATGGCTCTCGTGCCCGCGGCCGGGTTTAATGCGATGGCACGCTGGCTGATGCCGTGGAGCGACACCGAGCGATACACGTTCGCGCAACTGGACGAGTTGCCGGACACTCTCATCGTGCCGTATGCGGAGGAGTTCTCCGTGCAGGCAAGGCTTGCTAAGGAAACTGCATGGAGTCCTGATAACGGTACGGCCCATTACGGCTCGCAACCGCCGGTGAAGTCAGAACTGAAAGAGGACTCATACGCCTTCACGCTCCCGCCGCAGAAGGACGCGGACGCCCTCAAGCTGGCCATCGGCGACGCTCGACATCAGATCGATTTGCAACCGACCATGCGGCCCGAGCTGACTGCCATGCGGGTCCAGATCACACTGCCAGAGTACCTGCAGTACTCACGAAATCTCGAACAGGACGTACGCGGGGGAACGACTTCGGTCGTGAAAGGGAGTCTCGTGCACTTCGAGGCAACCGCCACTCGCGACCTCGCGGCCGCGACATGGGACGGCACGCCCCTCGCCACGAACGGCGGCATCATCACCACTAAACCGCACCTTGTGCATGAGTCACTCGCCCCCGAACTGCGGTGGACGGATGAGTATGGACTTGAAGGCAAACAGCCACTTGTGTTGGATCTGCAGGCGACCGATGATGAGCCACCGACGCTCAACTGTGCGGGCGGAGCTTTCGAGCATGTGCTATTGGAGAGTGAGGTCCTCACGTTCGAGATTACCTCGACCGACGATTTCGGCGTAAAGTCGATCGGCATGGAATGGGAAGGCGTCGAGGACCCGTACAACAATCCGCATCCAGCCAACGGGGAGAAGTTGCTGCTCAACGGTGAGCCGGAGAAGACGAACCTCGCGTCGTCAGTAACCTTCTCCGCCAAACGTGAGGGCATCCCGCCGCAGACGCTCAAACTGCGGATGTTCGCTGTCGACTATCTGCCGGACCGTGAGCGTGTCTACTCGCCGACGTTCGTGCTTCACGTACTCAGCCCGGAGGATCACAACATCTGGCTCACGCGTCAGTTGTCCAAGTGGTTCCGCACCGCGAGTGAAGTTCACGACAAGGAGCGGCAGCTGCATCAGACGAACGCCAATCTCCGTTCGCTGCCGGCTGAGGAGTTCGATCGACCGGAAACGCGGAGCCAGATCAAAAAGCAGGCGGCAGCCGAGCATGCGAATGGCCAGAGATTGGGGGCCGTCACGCGTTCGGGCAAGGCCCTCATCCGAGAGGCCTTGAAGAACGATCAATTCAATGCAGAGACACTGGAGACGTGGGCCGAGATGCTGAATGCATTGGAGGACATCGCCAAAGAGCGGATGCCGTCAGTGAGTGACCTGCTGACTGAGGCTGCGGAAGGTCCCGTCGCCAAGACAGCTACACCATCACAGCCACCGAAGCCGGGCGATGCGAACTCCGACAAAAGTCCCAGCGTGGGCAACAACCGCAACCCGGCGTCCGGCAAAGGCGGACAACCCAAAACAGGCAAAGTCCCGGCCATCCCGAAGATTGCAGACGTCGAGTCGGGCTTCAATGAGATCAAGACCCCGGAAGAGGAGGAAGACAAGCCACCGTCACCTGCGAGTGCGAAACCACTCCGTCTGCCACAGACGACGCTCATCGGCGGCGGACCTCCCCCCGAAAAGAAGCCGCCGCAGGAACCGGCTAAGCAGAAGGTCGCCGAGGCGGTCGAAGAGCAGCAGGAGTTGCTCGACGAGTTTGCCCGTGTCGCTGACGAATTGCAGCGGATTCTCGATAACCTGGAAGGCAGCACGTTTGTCAAACGTCTGAAGGCGGCGTCACGCCGTCAACTGGAGGTCGCCACCGACCTCAGCACGGGCCTTCTCGGCGATTTCGGAATCGACGGTCCGAACGTCCCCCGTCGAGTCCGCGATCATGCTGACAACATTGCAGAACGTGAGCGGGCACAGAGCGACCTCATCTGGAACGTGCAAAGTGATCTTGAGGCGTACTATCACCGGGTGCGGGACGGAAAATTCAAGGTCGTCCTTGATGAGATGGAGGAAGACAACCCGGTCGGTGGACTTTCGGAACTCGGGAAAACCATTCGGAGTAATCGTTCGGGGCGAGCCATCGCCGGTGCTGAGTTTTGGGCCGACAACCTCGACCGCTGGGCCGAGCAACTCGTTGGACCTGCGTGTGCCTGCAACGGGCAGTGTCCGCCCGGCAAGGCAGACAGTTTGCCGCCCGCCATCGTCCTTGCCGTGATGAAGATTCTCGAACAGGAGATCGACCTCCGGGAAGAGACCCGTGCAGCCGAGCAGGCGCGGCCGACTCTGGAATTGGAAGTGCACGCTGAACGTTCTCAGGCCCTCGGCGTCACGCAGAACGAGATTGGCGATCTGGTTGTCGAAGCCATTGACGCAATCAATGAGTTGGAGACGGCTGCCAGCTTCGGCCGCGAGTTGGCCATGCTCAACCGTGTGGAAGTCGTCATGCGGGAAGCAGCCGAACTGCTCGACGGGTCCGAAACCGGCGCGCCTACGATCGCTGCTGAGACCGAAGCGATCGAACTGTTGCTTGAGACGAAACGTATCAACCCGAAGGGTGGCGGTGGTGGCGGAGCGACGCCCGGCGGCGGAGGTGGCGGCGACACTGAGCAATCGGCCCTCGCACTCCTCGGTAACGGCGACGAACAGAACGCCCAACCAGTTGACCGCAGCCCAGGTCAGGCCACCGGCGTCAGTGGACGCCAGTTCCCCGCCGAGTTCCGCGCCGGTCTCGATGCCTACTTCGGCGCCATCGAAGGCACACGAGAGTTGAAACCCTAGTAGCACACATGTTGCCTCGCAGTTGACCGACACCTCTAACCCGGACGATATGACCACGCCTCCCCTGATATCACGCCTGCGACAGTCGGCACTGGTGGCTGCGTATCTGTTGACCGCATTCGCCACGAATGCGATGGCGGAGACGTTTCCGCTTGGCGATGTGGTCCCTGCAAGTGTGTCGGATGAGCAGCGAGACGCGATACAATCGCAAGCTCAGAAACTCGCAGATGGCATGTATGGTCACCTGTTGCTTCGGCTCGATGAGGTCGATCGTGTTTGTGACCTCACTGACGATCAAGAGCGAATCCTGACGGTCTCCGCGAAGGGTGTCGTACAAGAAAAGCTCGATGACTGGCTGATTGAACTGACAACGAAACTGTCGTCAGTCGATCATATGCCTCGATTGAACGCGCCATTTGAGGTGGATTTCCTTCGGGGGCCGAAACCGTTTCTTGTTGGTGATGTACATATGATCGTGAATGGCAAGCTCGAACGTAAGCACTTCAAAGGGTTTGTTCATCGGCCGAATATCCCTGCTCTCATTCAGATCGCAAATAATGTTGACCACGTGGCTTTCCGTGATCTTGTTATTGATGAGCGGGGACCGGAACATCTCCTGCATGCCCCTCTTGACCTATTGCTGTCAAAGATTTCCGAACATGAGTTGTGGAAATCGACATTGGAACGCACGCTCAACGATCAGCAAATGAAGTTATATACAGCGGCTCAGGTCGATCGCGCGGCGCTCCCCAAGGAATGGCGGCATGAGCGGGTGATGGTGGCGTTTGACCGGATGTTGCGGCTCGACAGTTCGCAGCGGGCGCCACTCGCGGAGCGGGTCGGCAAGTTTCTGGAGATGTCGCAGATCAAGCTGTGGCTCAAGCGACGGCAGGGTTTCGATGATGAGGCCCTCGCCAAGATGGCACTGCGGGCGATTCCGACGGATGATGTCAAAGAGTTCCTCAGTGAGCGACAACTCGAGCATTGGAAACTGCTGCTCCGACAGGATCTGGAGTCGCGATGAACGGACCCTCCTGTATTCGTGCACTCAAAGAAAGTAGTCATCACGCTCCGCGTGATGTCACGATGGCTCACCAGAGTTCATGTCCTCTTGCGGGTCGGAAATCCTCACTTGTCCCGCTCATCACGCGGAGCGTGATGGCTACATTGCGTGCATCGCGATTATTGGCTGCGTTCGTCCTCCTCGCAATTAGCTCCGTTGGTTCGAGTCACGTATGGGCTCAAGGGCCGTCCATTCAGTATGGCGATGCGGTGCCGGCGGATGTGAAGATGGTCTATGAGCGAGGGCTCGCCTATCTTGCGAAGGTACAGCAGCCGGATGGGTCGTGGTCCGGAGGGCAGCAGGGCGGCGGGATCACGGGCATGTGCCTGATGGCCTTTCTGGCGAATGGTGATGATCCGAACTTTGGACAGTATCAGCTCAACATTCAACGTGCCTGCCGCAACATTATCAAGAGTCAGGATGCCAACACCGGGTTCATCCCCGGCAGTATGTATCATCACGGCTTTGCGACGCTTGCATTGTCGGAGGCGTACGGGGCGGTCGATGATACGCTGCTCTGGGACGGCGGCGATGCAGGCAAGCAACGATCGATCGGCGAAGCTCTCGAACTGGCCGTGCGATGTGCCATCACGAATCAGAACAACGAAGGAGGCTGGCGGTACTCGCCCGGCTCGAATGACGCTGACACGTCCGTCACCGGTGCGGTGCTGATGGGACTGCTGGCGGCGAGGAACGCGGGCATCGAAGTTCCGGATCAGGTGATCGACAAGTCGCTGTTGTACTACCAGACCATGACGGCCAAAGGGGGTACGGTCGGTTACTCAGGAGCGGGGAGCCACGGGAGTTCGATGAACCGCTCGGCCATCGCCACGCTGGTGATGGCGATCGGCAAGCGCCGGGACTGGGACAAGTATCAGGCAGCCGCGCACTACATCGGGTCACAACTTCAGCATCAGGATCAGGGATATCCGTTCTACTTCCGGTACTACATGGCCCAGGCGTTGTTCCAGTCCGACTACGAATCATGGGTCAAGTGGAAGCGAGAGAACACGGCCATTCTCCGCAACCTGCAGCGAGAGGATGGGCGCTTCGATGCTGGACATGGCCCAGCCTACGGGACCGCCATGTCGCTGCTCTCGCTTGCTCTCGACTACCGCTACCTTCCCATTTACGAACGCTGAACGCGTGAGGATCGCAATATGACGTCTCTCCGGTCATCAGTTGCCCGTCGCTTTCGCGTGGTTGCGTTCACGGCAATGCTCGTGCTCTCGTTCGCAATAGTCGCCGTGAATGCTCAGGAGGATGGCGTCACTCGCAGGCTGCACTGGGTCAATGGCGATGAACTGACCGGTCAGATCGCGGGAGCGACGACCAGCCATCTCATCTGGCGATGCGATGCTCTGGCGCAGGACATCGCTATCGACTATCGCACATTGAAGGGCGTCGAGTTTATCGACGAGAAGGCGAACAACGATCTCAACGCCGTCTTCATGGTCGCCATGATTAACGGCGACATGATCTCCGGCGACTTGCTGAAGCTCGATGCCGAGCGGCTTGTGCTCAGCCGTCCGCGTCATGGGGAGATCACGATCGACCGTAAGTGGGTCGACCGGCTGATTCGCACCGATCACTCCGCGCCGATCGACCTCACAGCCACACGCGGACGCGGCTGGACCACCGTCGATCCATCATGGCAGGAGCAGAATCCGGAACGCTATCGCTGGGATTTCGAGGAACCGGGCGAAGCCTTCACGGACAGTCCCGGAGCCCGATTGTTCTACGAGGCCAAGCTGCCGGAGTTCGCGGATGTCGAGTTGATCCTCGAATCATCGAAGCGACCTTCGTTCTCTCTCGCGATGGGCGAACTCTCGAAGTTGCAGGCTCGGACGGGCAATCTTGAATTTGAAACCTGGGGCGATGAACTGATCGTGCAGGCTGACTCTGCTGCTGCCGAGTTCACTCCCCTGATGCGACTGAAGCCCGAATCGAGAACCGTCCATTTGCGAGCCTTCTGGGACCGCCGGTCGGGCAAGCTCACGGTCTATGATCGGAGCGGCGAGGTGCTGGCGGATGTCGAGTTGAATGCAACCGATGAGCAACTGGAAGGCGGCATCCTGCTCGAAAACAAAGGGACCGACCTGACGATCAAGATGCTCCGCGTGAGTCCCTGGCAGGGCGGGTTGCCGACAACGCCGAATGCTGACAATGCGGACGATTCCGAGACACAACACCGTGTGCGGACAACTGATGGACACGAGTATACGGGACTCATCGACGGGCCAAACGATGAGGGTCAGCTGGTCATCACCCCGACGGTCGGAGATGCCGTTCCCATTGAGGTCGATCAACTCGCTGAGGTGCTCTCTGCAAGAAGTGAAGTGATCGAACCATCTTTGGACACTTGTCAGATTCGCTATTACGACGGCACTCTCATTCACGGACGCATCAAGAGCATCGCAGAGAATCGAGCCTCGCTGGAGGTGCCGTTTTCCCGGTCCTTCCTGCAAGCCGACCTTTCAGGGGTCCGGACGATCCACTTTGCGCAGGTGGATAACGAAGCGATTGAATCATCCGAGCACGCGCTCGAGTACAACGGGATGACGCTTCGCGGCACGCTGGCGCCGGCGGCGACCAAACTCGGCTGGCGACTCGTCGGTGCAGAGGACGTCATTCCACTTCAACTCGACCGTCCGCTTCGCATTCGGCGTCTCCAACTCGCGACGGACGACCAGAATGGCGCTGCCGAGCATCAGGGGGCGATTTACCTCACGAACGGAGATCAGTTGCCCTGCCGCGTGGAGTCGATGGATGACGAATTCCTGACCGTTGCGACCGGTTTCAGCCCCAACTCAAAGATTCCCGTGAAGGATGTGAAGGCGATCGCGTTTGAGTTGTCGCACGGAAAGAAGATCGTTGGTTTCGCCGACAAGCGGTGGAACATTTCGAACAATCAGGCGAATGCAACTGAGCGAAGCGACAATGAAGTCATCTTTCACGGTCCCGCCAGCTTGTCTCATCCGGAACTCATCGACAGCGGATTCTGTGAATTCGACGTCACATGGCCTGAGTCCCCACAGGCATACATCATGCTGACGTTGAGCAGCAATCAACCGTTTCAACAGGCGGGAGGTCTCGCTGGCGGATTGGTGCTTCAACAGCGGGGAGTTGCCGTCCAACAGAGCATGGCGTATATCATGCACTCGAATGACCGGCTGATGGTCCATATCCGTTCGGGGAACGCGGGCCATCAGGCGAACATTGTTGCCAATGCGAATGAGCCGAACAGAGTTCGCGTGCGCATCCAGCAAGTGGGTGACGAACTCAAGCTGTTTGCGAATGACCAGGAAGCCGGCACACTGGCGATGCTGGACGAGTCAATCCATTGGAGTGGAGTGACCCTCACCGCGCAGCCGATCAATCGCCGCAATAATGTTGTGATTCAGCAGGATCAGAATCAGCCGTTGTTTTCCATCTCCGAGATGCGCGCCGGGCAGGTGGCGGGATTGTTTTCAAGACTGCACATCAGCGAAGCAAGCCGCACGCATGCCCTGACGGTACCTCGCAGTCGACGTCACAATCCTCCCAGTCATCTGCTCATCTCCCACACAGGCGACCTGCTACGAGGGGAACTGCTGTCGCTGAACGATCTCGACGTCCAATTCCGTTCGCTGTTCGATGAAGTCACGATCCCGATCGATCGACTCTCCGGCATTGTCTGGCTCGATAAGCCACGGGAGTCCGAGTCTGTCGATTCGGAGCCACCAGCACCGCCTGAAGAGATCGAAACGGCAGACCCGAATGACAATACGGCACCGTCCACTCCCACGCTGCGGGGTGAGAATCTGGTGCAGGCCGTCTTTCCAGACGGGATTACGCTGCACATTGATGTCGCCCGAGTCGAAGGGGACGAACTCATCGGTCAGCACGATGTGTTTGGAGAGTGTCGATTGAGCCTGGAGAGAATCAACGAACTGCGGACGGGCGACGTCACCAAAGAATTGCAGCAGGTTGTGTTCTCCGACTGGACGCTCGTGCCGGCTCGCGAGCCCATGATTCCCGATCCGAACTCACCGGAATCGTTCGGCACCTACTCGACCCTCATCGGGGAACAGGCAGAGGACTTCACGCTCGACCAGCTGGATGGACAGGCATTCCAACTCAGCGAGCATCAGGGCAAGGTCATTGTGCTCGACTTCTGGGCCACGTGGTGCGGTCCCTGTATTCGTTCGATCCCCAACCTCATCGAGACCACTTCCGCCTACTCGCCGGATGATGTGCTGTTCGTCGGCGTGAACCATCAGGAGAGTGCAGCGATCATCAAGAGGGTGCTCGACGACCATCAGTGGGACTTTACGGTGGCAATGGACCGCGACGGCGAAATCAGTCGCAAGTATCTGGTCGAAGGGTTCCCGCAAACGGTCGTCATCGGACGTGACGGGCGAATTGCCCACGTGCGGCTGGGAGCCAGCCCGAACCTGCAAACCGAGCTTGGCGAACTCATTGACACACTGCTTAGCGATCCCGATGAGACGATCGAGTAGACGGTCGATCCGATCATGGCGTGGGAGAACAATTTCGTGAGCCATCTCGTCACCGCCATTGTGATTGTGTGCTGAATCACAGACGCGAAATGCTACGATGTGCGATCGTCGTGCGTATCGAGAAACAGACAGACCCAGGGAGTTATCGAGTGGAGTCAGCAACTGCGGTCACAAACGGATCAAGTGAGTCGGCCGTCTACGAGCGGTATGCGGCAGCCTCGCGAGAGGTTGAGCCGGCCTTGTGTTGTCCGGTTGAATACGCGGCGGAGTATTTGGCGGCCATTCCCCAGGAGATCATCGACAAGGACTACGGCTGCGGCGACCCGACGCCCTACGTCGACGCAGGCGAAACGGTTCTCGACCTCGGCTCAGGCGCGGGCAAACTGTGCTTCATGCTCTCGCAAAAGGTGGGGCCTCAAGGAAGAGTTATCGGCGTCGACTGTAACACGGAAATGCTCTCGCTGGCTCGCAAACATCAGCCAGTTGTGGCAGGGACGGTCGGGTATTCCAACGTCGATTTTCGCTATGGGATGATTCAGGACCTCCAACTCGATCTCGCACGACTTGATGAGCAACTCGACAAAGTGCCCATACGTACATCGGCGGACTGGATCGCCGCACGATCAACCGAGGACAAACTGCGACGTGAGCAACCGTTGATTGCAGACGATTCGATCGATTGCATCGTGTCCAACTGTGTGCTCAACCTTGTCCGACAGCAGGACCGCAGGCAACTCTTCGGCGAGATGTTCCGCGTCCTCAAGCGGGGAGGACGAGCCGCTATCAGCGACATCGTGTCGGACGAGACCGTTCCAGAGCACCTCCAGCAGGACGGTCGACTCTGGTCCGGCTGTCTTTCCGGAGCCTTCCGGGAGGACGAGTTCCTCGAAGCATTTGCCGCAGCGGGTTTCCACGGCATGAAGATCGTCAACCGGCAATCGGAGCCGTGGCAGACGATTGAGGGCATCGAGTTTCGCTCTGTCACGGTCGTCGCTTACAAGGGCAAACAGGGCCCGTGTCTCGAACGGAATCAGGCTCTCATCTACAAGGGACCGTTCCGCAAGATCGAGGATGACGACGGGCATGCGTTCGTGAGAGGCGACCGCATGGCCGTCTGCGACAAGACATTTCGTTTGCTGCAACAGCCTCCTTATGAGGGGCACTTCGAGCCGGTCGAACCACGAGAGCAAATCCCGGTGGAACAGGCTGCCGAGTTCGATTGTCGACGGTCCAAGCGGCGTGACCCACGTGAGACCAAAGGGACGGACTACCGGGAGACGGTCGCCTCGGACGACGCCTGTTGCGGCGACGATGGAAGTTGCTGCTAACGGGTTCGCCATCACGTGAGGGATGTGTTGATGTCGACGATGAGTATGAAGCGACAGGGAAGCCCGCTCGCGGAAGCGTCGGAACAGCTGACCATTCTCGAAAGCGTCGACGCGCACTCGGTGCAGCCGTTCGATCAGACGCTCCGTGAACATGGACTGTCGCCGTTGAACGCAGGCGTTATTGAGACGCTGCAAATCAACGTCGGCAAGATGTGCAATCAGACATGTCGGCACTGTCACGTCGACGCGGGTCCGGATCGCAGGGAGATCATGACCCGCGAGACGATGCAGTCATGTCTGGATGCAATGACCCGGTCGAGCATTCGACAGGTCGACCTGACCGGCGGTGCCCCGGAGATGAACCCGCACTTTGACTGGTTCGTCGCTGAGATTCGCAGACTCGATCGACGCGTCATCGACCGTTGCAACCTCACGATTCTGACGGCACCGGGATTCACGCATCTGCCAGAGTATCTCGCGGAGCACGAGGTCGAGATCGTCGCCTCGCTCCCCTGCTATCTGGAGGAGAACTGCGATGCTCAACGTGGCAACGGCGTCTTCCAGAGATCCATCGAAGGGCTGCGGTTGTTAAATGAGCAAGGATACGGGCATACCGATTCCAGATTGTCGCTGAGTCTGGTCTACAACCCGGTCGGGCCATCGCTGCCACCCGATCAGCAGCAACTGGAAGGAGCCTATCGTGAGCAACTGCGTGATCGATTCGGCATCGAGTTCAATCGGCTGTACACGATCACCAACATGCCGATCAGCCGGTTTCTCGACGACCTGATCCAGACGAAGCAGTATGAAGCGTACATGTCGCTGCTTGTCGATTCGTTCAATCCTCGGTCAGTCGATGCGGTGATGTGCCGCACGACGTTGTCGGTCGATTGGGAAGGGAACTTGTACGACTGCGACTTCAACCAGATGCTTGAGTTGCACGTTGACCGATCACGGGCGACGCACATCAACGACTACGACGAGCAATCGATTACTGGTCGACGGATTCTCACGGGACGTCACTGCTACGGCTGCACGGCCGGTGCCGGCTCGAGTTGTCAGGGCGCATTGCTCAGGTGAACGTACGGATCGTCTTGAATGGAAAAGACATTCACTCTCCACGCGTGATCAATGGAGGAGAGGCCCGGCCACGGAGCAAGTCATCCGATGACTTCCGTCATCAGAAGTCGGCCGAAGCCAAAGTCGTCGTCAATGAGTCGTCGGGTTTCAACGGATCGCGCATGGCCGCTTCTACAGCCGGTTCCTTCGCACGCATCTGGCGGAGCTTGTCACGACAGTGTGCACAGGCGGCCAAGTGACTTTCGATCTGATCGATGAGCTTTTGATCGAGGTCGCCTGCCAGATACTGTGGAATCACTTGTTGGAGTTCGGAGCAGGTGATCCCGCCGTACCGAAACTCTTCTGGAGTGGGGCCGGATCGAACTGCGAACCAGCCGCCAGCCGCCACGAAAAGCACAACGGACAGTAATCCAGCAGAACGAATCATCGACTCGCGACGGCGTTGACGCTTCAGCCCCTGCGACAGCCCGGAGAGAGCTCCCGGTGGACATGGCTCCCAGTTTTGTGATTCTGAATCCGTCGTCATAATTCGACACCATCGGTCTGACCGATTGAAATGCTGGCGTGGCAGTCGGCATCGTGCCTCTTCCAAGTTATCGGCGATCGGCGCCAGTCTATCTGTGAAATATGACACATACCGGTGAGAAATATAGGTCTATTGCACCGTTTGGCCTGCAGGCGAATGCGGGTTTGCCTCCGCTCTGTAAGGGGGTTTTGGCGTCTCTCCTGCTGACTTGGCAAGTTGCGTGACGTTGAGCACCACGATCCGCTGTCGACCGACGGAGATCACGCCTTCGGATTGCAATTCCCCCAATGCGAGAGTTACCGACTCGCGTGTGACGCCGATCAGGCCCGCGAGATCCTGATGCGACAACTTGATATCGATTAGCAGTCCCTCGACGATGCGACGTCCGTATCGTTCGGTCAGTTCCCAAAGCAGACCGGATAGCCGTTCTCGATTGGACCGGAACAACAGGTTTCGCAACCGGCGTTCGAGTTTTTTTCGTCGCCAGCCGATGAGCTTGGTGATCGCGAGCGTCAAACTCGAATTGCATCCCATGACCTCTTCGACGGACTCGCGAGGGATCGCGATCACCGTTGAGGGGAGGACGGCCTCAGCGTATTCCTCACGCGGTTCTGCATCCAAAAGGGCCAATTCCCCGAAGAGGTCTCCGGGTTCGAAGAATGCCAGAATGGCCTCCTTCCCTTCCGGAGTGATTGAGACCAGACGAATCCGCCCCTCCGCCACGACGTACACCGAATTGGCTGCATCCTGCGGCAAATAGACGACGGACTTCTTCGGAAATGTTCGTACGCGTGCCGACGACTCCAGTACCCCGAGATCCGAGGGATTCAGCCGCTCAAACAGTTCACACTTCTTGAGATACCAGACGCGGTCGGACATATTCGACGTCGACAGGCGGAACGTTGGCGAAAGGCCAACCCCGTTCGTAGGATGAATGTCACTTGCGGCTTGAGCATGAATGGTACTCACTCGCACGAGCAAGGGACAGGCTATTGTGCAAACTCAAAGAGCCGGGAACCTGTTCGGAGACGTGAAAATGATTCGACTCCCAATCCTGATCGTGCAACTCTTTATCCTGACCAGCATGGCCCACGCTGGAGAGTTTCGGGCAGCGGCGCGGAAAGTGGACATCACCCCGACGGGAAGCGAGCCATTATGGGGGTTCGGCGACCGCACTGGACCCGCCACGGGAATGCTCGACCCGCTGTTTGCGAAAATCGTCGTCTTCGAGGGCGACTCATCGCGGCTGGCACTCGTGACATTCGACCTGGGGCGCACCTTCAATACAGCTGGAATGGAAACAGTTCGCCAGCGGGTCGCTGATAGCTCGGACGTCGCCGATGTGATCTTCTGTGCATCGCATACACATTCGGGACCCGTTATCAGCGACTCCTATGGAGACAATGGACGTCCAGATTGGGAAACGAACGCAATCAATCGGATCAGCGAGGCCATTGAGGATGCCTGTGCGCGATTAGTGTCCGCGAGGATCGGTGTCGGTTATGGCGAGACATTCATTGGCCACAATCGACGCAAAATCGAACCGGACGGCTCGGTGACCATGTTGTGGCGTAATGCCGCGAAGTCGCCGACGAGTCCGGTCGATCCGCGTGTCGGAGTGATTCGAGTCGATGACGAAGACGACAATACGATCGCAGTGCTCGTGAACTACGCTTGTCATCCCGTTGTGCTGGGCCCGGACAATCTGGAGTACTCCGCCGACTTCCCGGGAGCGATGGCATCGGTCGTTGAGAGTGAGCTGGGAGGCAACACGATTTGTCTCTTTCTTCAAGGTGCCGCCGGGGACATCAATCCGTTCTACGACAAGATGGCACTTGCCGAAGACGGTGTGAAGCTGATGCAGGAGACGGGCACGCAACTCGGAAACGAAGTCGTCCGGGTGGCGAAGAGTGTCAACACAGAAGTGCCTGCCCATCCACATCTGCGGCACAAACGAGACACGATCACGTTTCAGTCACGATGGAATGTCGAGAAGGTGCTCGGCATGCTCAAACAACGGATGAAGCCGGATGTCTACGACCGCTATCGTGACTATCTGACGTCACCTTTGGATTGCGATGTCACGTCACTGATCATCAACGATGACATCGCAATGATGGGTATGCCGGGGGAACCGTTTACGGAATTCGCGACTGCGTACCGGGCCCGATCGCCGGTGAGGCATTCGTTCTTTCTCGGCTATACCAACGGCTATCATGGATACTTTCCAACAATCCGTGCAGCGGTGAGCGGAGGGTATGGTGCTGACACGATCGTGGCGCGGGCGGAGGTCGGTGCCGGCGAGCGCATGTTGGACCGGGCCATCATCCAGCATCACGAATTGTTGCGACAGCTCGAGCCGGTGCCATCCGACTGATCAATGAGTCGCATTGACGCTCGCAACACTTGTCAGCTCACGGGAACGGTCGATTGCAGGATTCGTGTGAGGGCGTCAAACTTGAGTGGTTTCGTCAGATGCTCATCGAAACCGGCATCAATCGCGATGAGTTTGTCTGCGGGCAGTCCAGATCCCGTGAGCGCGACGAGCTTGATTCCGGCGCCCCGTGCATCGCTGCGTACCGCGCGAGCCACTTCGTGACCGTCGAGTCCCGGGAGGCCGATGTCGATGATTGCGATGTCGGGCATCGACTCGAGAATCAAGTCACGACCGGCGATTGCATCCTTCTGTCTGGCCTTGGTGTGAGTCTGGTTGTCGGAGTGTGTGGGTGTACGTCCTCCTTCTCCCGTTGGGGGTTCGGTGGTGATTAGCGAACGGGGTCGGGGTGAATGGGACCAAACGTGGGTCAGCCGGTGTCTAGCATCATGGCAGCGGCAGGAGTGCGGAACAGCGACGGGTACGGACAATTCAACGAGGAGTGGCATACCCCGGGGCCGGCCGTGAGCCGCATGTGGGCGGCGACCTTCACCAGAGTCAGTTGCAGTCGTTCGGCTTGAGACGAGGTCGAAATCGACGGATGATCTGTGCGCAGGTGGTGCAGCAGTAAGTTGGCGAACGAGCTGAGCAGCAGCCGAACTGGTTGCTCGCAAGATCCTGACAGCTGGTGCGGTCGACTGACAGCATCAGTTGCTGTTCACCGTGCTTCGGTCGATGGTCGAAAGCGTTCGTTTGCGTCAACACTGGAGAGGCCGAAGGCTTGTCATTGCGAACGCAGGGATCGAGTCATTTTTCAAGGTGAAATGTGAACTCACGCAGACGACGGTCCAAGCGCTGATCAGATCCCGTGAATTGCCCCATAACCATCGACTCATGTCTTGTGAAACATGTCAATCACTGGTCGGAAGTGGACGCCTTCGTCAAGTGGAAAGATCGGGCGGCCACATGACTTGTGTCCCAAGGATTTGAGGTTTGCACTTGTGGCACCTGGCGCGTCAACGTGAATCAGCTTTGTGCACCAGTCAGAATACATGTGCGGTTCACAGTGGGGCGATTTAATCACGACCAGATCAAAGTGTTGCGGGTCTTGTCCATTGGCGTAGAACCAGGAGCGGTCGAAAAGGCTGACCGGCCGTGTGCCAACGACGAGTGTGATGTTATCGGCTTCCAGGACCACCGTGTTTCCGGCATCCCATTGCCAACCGAAGGATTCGCTTTGAAACCTGCCGTCGGAGAGTGACCGGACACGTGCCACCACTTCATGAGGCTTGAACCGTGCAGGATCAAGTGCTCCGCCAACGGTGGTGCGAATGGTCGATCCGACGCCCGCCTCCATCGCCATGACGACGGCCGCTGGATCAACGATGGGTGCCAGCAACCGACCTGGATACCCCTGACGCAGTGCCTCGCGCAGGATGGCGTTGCTGTCACCTGATGCTCCCGAACTTGTAGCATCGGCGGCATCCATCATGCCGACCGTCCCGGACGTGACCGCTGCGGCCTCGCGAATGGCCTCTTCGAGACTCGTGAGTGGCACCTGCATTTTTTGGTGATGGTTCCAGAAACGATTGGCAAGCTCCAAGGCGTATTCTTTAGCGGCCGACTCGTCGCCATTCATCACAACAAAGCTGTTCGTGCGGAGTTCGGGCACATCGGTGAAAGGGTTCCCCCACATCACACCGGCCGAGAGTCCCATTTCGCTCGCTTCGATGGCTTGGGCCAGTTGGATGCATTCCGAGATCGAGCCGGTTTCCGTGATCAACTCATCGCCTCGGACGAGTGCAGGGATCTTGACGCGTGCCGTCACCGGACGAGCCTGTCCGTTGGTAATCTTCAAGAGCAGATTCGCCGCCCTCGCCCCTGTTTCGAAGAAGTCGACATGAGGGTATGTGTGGTACGTAACGATCGCGTCGCTGTGTTCGAGCATGCGATCGGTGAGAACTCCGTGAAGATCGAGCGAGACCACGATGGGGATGGTCGGGCCGAGAATGCGTCGTGCTTCCTGAATCAGGAATCCTTCCGGGTCGTCTTCGTTCTCCGCTTGCATCGCGCCATGAAGCGAGAAATAGGCAGCGTCAATCCTGCCCGCCTCCGCGAGACTGCTCAGAAAGTCGTGACTCAGCCGATCAAAACTCTCCGCCTCCAGAACTCCCCCCGACGTATTGGCACTGGCCGCGAATGTCGGTAGGACTTCAACATCATCGTCAGCGTCGAAAACGCTCAGAGCTCCGCCAACCTCTTCTCGGCACCTGCGGTGGTAGTCGATGACCGCTTGCCCACGTGCCCGCCTGAAGTCGTCATAGATACTCGGCACCGGATTGAAGGTCGAGACTTCCTGCTTACACTCGGCAACAACAATTCGAGGCATCGTGATCTCCGCAGTTCGAGTGGAGGCCTTGTTCTCAGGTGCTCAACATGTCACGATTTCACCCTGCATCGATGCGGATGACGATCGAAGTCCGAGAACACCGGGGCGGTTTCCCATGGCGCTCAGCAACAATCGCGTGGAACGCATGAGCATGCTCTGCGCGATGTACGTTGCTCAAGGATTGCCGTGGGGGTTCATGCTGAATACGGTCGTCAGTTATATCACAGACACTGACGAATCCATCTCCGCGACGCAAATCGGTCGGCTCACGGCGATGATCCTCTATCCCTGGACCTTCAAGCTGGTCTGGGCGCCCCTTATCGACAGCGTGACGATTCGTTCGATGGGACGTCGGCGTCCGTGGATCATCGGTGCACAATTGATGATGGCCGTCACGTTGCTTTCCCTGATTGCGATGGGGGACATCACCAAGAACATTGAACTGCTGGGCTGGATGTTCTTCCTGCACAACTGCTTTGCGTCGCTTCAGGACGTCGCGACGGATGCGTTGGCGGTCGACATTCTCCCACCGCACGAGCACGGGCGTGTCAACGGAATGATGTGGGCCTCCAAGCTCTTAGGGAAGGGAATCGGCACTGCCGCAGGCGGGTGGATCATCAAACACTATGGATTCCCGGAAGCTGTCATGGCTCAGTTTTTCTCGCTGTTCGTCATCATGTTCTTTCCCTTGCTCCTTGTTGAGCGACCGGGCGAATGCCGACTGCCTTGGAGTTCCGGCCATTCGTCCGAATCAGGTGAGGCCAAAAGCCTGCGGAGCCCGGGCGTGGTCGTGCGAGACCTCATCAAAGGATTTTCGCTGCGGACGACAGCCGTTTACGTGCTGTTTGGGCTGTTCGCAATCATCGGCTGGGGCGTGATCGAGGTGCTGACGAAACCGCTTTACACGCGAGATCTGGATTGGACTGCCGCGGAGTATTCCTATTGGACGGGAGCGGCAGTCTTTCCCGAACTGGTTGCGGCCTTACTGGGAGGACTGCTCGCAGACAGATTCGGACGACGCTTCATCATCATTTTCGGACTGGGGGGGTACGGCTTGCTCGCGATCCTCTACGGTGCGCTGCCCGATCTGTGGAAGGAAGACTGGTTCTCAGCCGCGTTCCTGTGCCTCAACCCGGGCTTCATCGCGATGGGAGCCGTCGGCTACAACTCGATGGGGATGAGAATCTCCTGGACGCGTTCGTCAGCAACCATGTTCACGATCTACATGACACTCTCCAACATCGGGCACGTCGTCGGCAACGAAATCTACGGGCTGCTTCGTGACGATTGGCAACTGACGTTTCAGCAGACGCTGTTTGCGGGCGGGGCGTTCATGCTGGTCCCGCTGGGACTTCTGTTTCTGGTCTCGCCCAGCGAAGTGGACCGAGAAGATGCTTCTGGTTGAGTCAATGTGCGGCATTGAACGCTGACAGACGACCGGGGCCAGCGGTAACCCGTCAGAATCCGGGCACGCACGAACAACGGCTCATCACCGTTAGCCAATTCGCTGCGAAGCAAGCGAGCAAGCCAACGGCCATTGGGATGTGACGCTGTTCTTCGCGACGCGAACTCGGGAAGTGCCGGTCGAATCACGAGCCGTGACGACAATCCTACGGTGCAGGTGGGAGCCCATCCACCCGTTGGATGCGGATGGCGTCGGCCATGACGTAGTTGTTGGCGTCGTTGGAGAGTTGGACGACGAGCGTGTCGCCCGTGATGAGGACGGTGGTCAGGTCTTCCCAGTGAATACCCCCTTCGGTGAAGTCGTCGGGGGCTTGTTGCTGATTGGCGTCGATGGTGGTGAGTGAAGTGGCACCGTCGAAGATCGTATAGGGCGCGTCCGTTGCGCGGCTCAAGCTGGCGGCCCACGTTGCGGAGACGCGATAGGTCCCAGCCGTCAGGCCGGTGAAGGTCCAGCTGGCGACTTTGTTGCCGTTCCAGATCGAGGCGTTGCGGTTGTCGCCGAAGGCACCCGAGTTGCCAGTCCCCCACGATCCACTCTCAATGGCGAAGCCGTCATCGCCGTCGTCAATGACCTGCGGGAAGTCGGCCACCCGCTCAATGCGGACTGCGTCGGCCATCACATAGCCGTTGGCATCATTCGAGAGCTTCACCACCAGAGTGTTGCCGGTGACATTGAAGTTGCCGGCGAGATTCTGCCAGAGGACGCCGAGGTCCATCAAGTCGGGACTGCCGCTCGGGGCAAGTTGCTGATTGACATCGACGGTTGTGATCGGCGTGAAGCCGTCGAAGAGAGTGAAGGGTGCATCCGTCGCGCGAGCCGCGCTGGGGACCCACGTCGTCGAGACGCGGTAGACGCCCGGTGTC
>JAGQPX010000017.1:0-110050 GCA_020426505.1 Planctomycetaceae bacterium
CTCTCGCAGGAGTCGGCCGAGATGCGGGATCGCTACGGCCGCACGAAGTTCGGGCAAAGCGTGCTCCTCGCGCGTCGGCTGATCGAAGCGGGCACGTCGCTTGTGCACATCAACTGGCCGCGCATGGATGAGAAGGTCAACAACGGCGGCTGGGACACGCACATCGATCATCACAAATCACTCAAGGGCTGGCTAATGCCCATCATGGACCAGACGTTCTCAGCCTTGCTCGACGACTTGGAGCAGCGGGGACTGCTGGAGGAAACGCTCGTCTGCTGGGTCGGCGAATTTGGTCACACTCCCAAGATCAATGCCCGAGCCGGTCGTGACCACTGGGGACACACCTTCTCCATCGCATTCGCCGGCGGTGGTATTAAGGGAGGCGTCGTGCATGGCGAGACGGACGAGGAAGCCGGCTACCCCCTCGCCGGACGCACCGAGCCCCGTGACTACATGGCAACGGTCCTGCACCTGATGGGCATCGACCCGGAATCAACGCTGTACGACCCGCAGGGCCGCCCCTTCCCCGCCAGCCGCGGCCACGTGATCAGCGAGATTGTGTAGTGGGTGTGATGCCGATTCGATGAGTCTGCCCGGGTGGCATGCTCTCACGCCGATAGGCGGGTGAGCATGTGTCTCAGTGGTTCTCGAACATAGCGAACCGGGCGAGGTCGAATCTCGCTGCAATATGATTGCTTGTAACCTCTGACAACCATCAGACAGGAACAGACCGGGAATCAATCTGAGTCAGCATCAACAATCAGACGAAAGATCGACGCGCCCAGAAGTCCAATCACTGCACCACACATCGCGCCAATCGGCCCACCTGCAAAGATTATCAGCCACGCGCCCACAATCGGCATCCCACAGAATCCCACATTCGGGTCGTGCAAGAATGACTCATAGTAGGAGTGTGTTCTATGAATGATGTAGATCCCTAATGTGATGGGGACGACTGCCCCCAGCACGAAGCCGATGATTGTCGCCCGTATCATGGAACCACCCCCGCAAAGTCCGGGTTCGCTGTGTGTCGTGTGGCCTTGATCTTCGTGAGCCACGTATCGAGGTCGGCACGCATCTGTTGTACGCGCTGCGGCTGGGCACTCGCAAGATCGTTCGTCTCGGATAGGTCGTCCGCAATGTTGTACAGCTCGATGCTCGGCGGGTCGTAGTGTTCGATCAGTTTGAAGTCGCCATCGCGGACAATCGACCCCGGCTTGCGGGCGTAGTGGGGGTAGTACCAGTACAGCTTGCGATCGGGAAGCGAGCCCGATCCGGTCAACAGGGGCAGCAGGCTGACCCCGTCGAGGTCCGCGAACTTAGCCGTGTCGCGGCCGGCCATCTCCATCATGGTCGGGAACAGATCGTGACTGATGACCGGGACGTCACACGTCGTGCCCGGCTCGATGTGATCGGGCCACTTCACGATCAACGGCACGCGGATGCCCCCCTCATACAGGAACTGCTTGCCTTCCCGCAGCGGAGCATTGTTTGTCACACGTGACAGTCCGCCATTGTCGGAGAAGTAGACGACGACCGTGTTCTCGGTCAACGCAAGTCGATCGAGTGTGTCGAGGATGCGCCCCAGGCCGTCATCCACGCTTTCAATCATAGCTGCGTACTCGGCGTTCTTCTGGGACGAGTCGGACTTCAGTTTGAGTTCGTACTTCGCCGTGATTGACTCAGGGGCTTCGATCGGTTCATGAACCGCATAGTGGGTCAGGTAGCAAAAGAACGGTCGGTCACGGTTCTGCTCGATGAAGTGAATCGCTTCGTCCGTCATGCGGTCGGTGAGGTACTCGCCTTCCTCGCCGCCAGAGAGTGTGGGAATCGAAGGGTTCCACTCTTTGTCGGGATTCTCGTAGGGGAAGAAATGCGTCGGCGGGCTGCCGTGTGTCCAGCCCCCTTTGTTGATGTCAAACCCCTGATCGGTCGGCCAGTGACCCTCCGGTCCCAGATGCCACTTGCCGATGTTGGCCGAGACGTAACCGACCTCGCCCAGTGCCTCCGCAATGGTCGTCTCTTCAAGACGGAGCAGCATGTTGTCCTGCGGCGGAATGATGCGTCCCATGGGTGGATAGCGATACCGCAGGATGGCCGTGATGTGCCCGGTGAAGCCGAGTCGGGCCGGGTTCTTCCCCGTCATCAGACTGGCCCGCGTCGGCGAGCAGACCGGGGCCGCCGCATACGCCTGCGTGAACCGCATCCCTTCGTCAGCCAGCCGGTCTGCGTGAGGCGTCTCGTAAAACGTGCTGCCGTAACATCCGAGGTCCTTCCAACCGAGATCGTCCACCAGGACGAACAGGAAGTTGGGCCGCGTTTCCTCAGCGTTGAGGTACGTAGTTGAGCATACGACCAAGGCGAAAAGCGTGAGCAACTGAATGCGCGTGAGCATGATTGTTCGTGTCTATTTGTGATGGTTCAGATTGAACTGCATGGCACGGGAATGGAGTTGTTTCACCCCTCTCCCTCCAGGGGAGAGGGTCGTCAATCAGTGCATGTCACTGATTGCCTGTCTGTCGGGAGGTGATCGGGTAGTTCTCCGTCGGCACAAACGACTCCTCGATGATCTGTTTGATGTGTTCGACGACGTCCGGATGACCCGTGGCGACGTCAGAGGTTTCACCGATGTCGTTCGCCAGGTCGTACAGTTCGAGGGGCTGGTCCTGACTGCGGCGGACGCCTTTCCAGTTACCGAGGCGGACCGCCTGCTGGAAGTTTGTCCGTGAATGGCCATAGTCCCAGTAGAGGTGTTCGTGCTCTTGCTCCTGAAGTTGTCCGAGGAGGGTCGGCATCATCGAAATGCCGTCGATGCCGACCGGCGGTGTCACGCCGACCAGTTCGGCCAGAGTCGGCAGCACGTCCCAGAAAGCCCAGACCTGATCGCTCGTTTCTCCGCTGGGGACATGACCAGGCCAACGGGCGATCATCGGCACGCGGATGCCCCCTTCGTACATGTCCCGTTTGAAGCCACGCAAGGGGCCTCCACACTTAAAGAACGCCGGGTCGTGAATCGTGTTAGCGTTTGGGCCGTTGTCACTGGTGAAGAACACGACCGTGTTCTCGCTGACGCCCGCCTCCTTCAGCTGCTGCATGATGCGGCCAACGTCACGATCCATGCGGGTGACCATCGCTGCGTAGTTCTTCTCAACCTGCGGCCAGTCCCGGTTGGTGTACGGCTCGTCACTGGGGACGATGTGCGACTCGGGCGTCTTGTTCGAGTAGTCGGAGAAGTGAGGCACGGTGTAAGCGAGATACAGCAAGAACGGTTGTCCCACTGACTCCTCGATGAACTGCAGCGCATGCTCGGTGAACAGGTCGTGTGTGTAGTCCTGTTTCTTTTCGGCCCGGTTCTTCGGCAGGAGTTGGATGCGGTCGTTTCTCCAGAGGTAATCCGGGTAATAGAAGTGGGCCTGATCCTGATCGAGATGGCCGAACCAGTCGTCGAATCCCTGATCGAGCGGCTTGCCTTCCGAGCCATGCACACCGAGGCTCCATTTGCCGATGGCCCCCGTGCGATAGCCAGCGGCCCGCGCGATCTCAGCCAGCGTGACGTCTTCGTCCCGCAGGAATGTGCCGTGCGGGATGTTGTCCCGGATTCGTGAGTGACCGTTGTGCAGACCCGTCATCAGGCAACAGCGAGACGGGGCACAGACGCTCGACCCGGCGTAACACTGGGTGAAGCGCGTCCCTTCACCGGCCAACTCATCGATATGCGGCGTCTGTATCATCGTCTGGCCGTAGCAGCCGAGATCGCCATACCCCAGATCGTCCGCCATGATGAACACGATGTTCGGTTTGGGAGCGGGCGTGTACTCATGGAACATGTCACCCAGCGGCTCGACCGAGTCGGGATCGACATCGAGCAGCCGCGCGATGGCGGGCATCAGCGTGCGCTCAACGGACGGATGCACATACGATGCGATCTCGCTCGTCTCGTAGCCGCCTTGCGGGTAGGACGCTTCTGCCCCGATGTAGCACGGCCCGTACTCGCCGTAGGCAGCCATCGCGACAAACAGGTCCGGACGGAGCCGTTGTGCGGCCAGTTGATACTCGACAAATAACTCACCCGGCATATGCAGAATGCGCGCGTTGCCGAGTGTGAGACAGCCGAGGTCAATCGGCGCCTCTGCCTGACAACGTCGCAGGAATGCCAGTTGACGGGCTGCGACATCCCGTTGACCGAACGAGGCGTCGTCGTTCTTGATCAGACTCACCAGCTTCTCTTCGATGAGATGATCAGCGGGGGGGAGGGTGACCGTTTCCACATTCCAGTCGAGATCGTCTGCGGAGACCTCGAACCGTGTGCTCTTTTCGAATGCGCGACGCATGCCGTCTGCGACCTTCGCTGCGAGGACAGCACGGTTTGCGGTTGAGCCGTCGTTGTACTTGCCCGCTCCGATGTTGCCGCCCGCTCCGTTGAAGTGGATGTGCGGCACATCCATCAGCTGCTGACGTGCCTCGCGGGCCATGCCGGGGAAGTCGGGGTGAGCCTTGTCCAGACGGTAGTAACTCTGCGGATGAGTCGCGTAGTACGTGATGACGCTCAGCAGTTCATCATCGTCGTAAAAACTGATCGACCGCAACTGCGGGTCGATGAGGCCTTCGGGGTAAGCTCGAACTTCCGGGTCTGCACAAGCGGTGTATCGAACATGTTTAACCTTACCATCCGGCCCGAGAATGCGACGGTTGGAGGCGACCTCTTTCACCGGGGCCATGCCCAGCCCGACATGCGTCACGTTGCGAGCCGCCGCCGCCGCGGCCTTCGCAGCTTCGCCGACCTGATGCAGAAAGTCGTTCACCCAGCCGACGTTGAACGTTTTCCCGCCGAGTCCTTCGGCTTCGAGGATTTCCTCCGCCCCGAAGTCGACAAACGGTGCATCATGCTGATGCAGGACATGAACCGACACTCGATCAATGTCCGTGCCGACGGCATCGGCGATCACCTCACGAAACCGATCGTTCGCTCCATTGGCAATGCCGATCCAGTCAACCGCGACCAGCACGATCGGTCGTGCATCGCCTTGCAAAATGATCCCCTTCAGCCGCAGAGACGCCACCCGCTCCTTGTGAGTGGTATAAGCCAATGGACTTCCCAACGGAGGCGTCGCATCAACGTCGAATACGCTGACGCGAATCAGCTCCGCAGCCGATGAGGGCTTTGGTGCAAAGCTCAACAGTGGAATTGTCGCGAGGATGACACCGGTGCGAATCAGCATGTTCATTGGAGTTCTTTCAGTGTCCATCGAACGAATCAAGACTCTCGATGAGTCGGCACTTACAATTTGGCGGTTCGCCCACTAGCCGCGCCCGTCAGGAAGCGGATCGGGCGGCCATGAAGTTCCGCTCCCACACGGTCGCGGCTAGTTGACACAACACGACTCGTTACTTCCTACTGACCAGCCGGTTCGGCCGGTTCCACTTCAACTTGGCCACAAAGATGCTGTTGTCGCTGCCATGCTTCTCGACGCCCTTCGGTTGCATCCATTCGGTGACGGTGACCCAAGTCTCGTCTGGCGACACATCAACAACGCCGAAGTTGCCAAGGCGGGCACCCCGTTCGGGGACGAGGATCTGCTCGGTTGAACGTATGACCTGCAACGTGTCGGGGTCGACGCGGGCGATGAACAGTGGGGCCCGGTGTCGGAACACGTGATCGTTGTCAGCTCCGCGTCGGGTGTAGACGAGAAACAGTCCGTCACTGTGCGTGACCCAGTGCTGCTGGGTGTTGTAACTGCCAAGGTTCGAGCCGTCGTCGAATGTCCAGGGGCGCGGCTCGTCGAAGTGCAGGCCGTCATCGCTCGATGTGACGTACCCCTGCTCGTCATTGCGGAGCGTGAGGAAGTATCGGTCGCCGAACTTCGTGAGTGACGGCTCACCCAATCCGCGTGGAACGTCGATCGACATCTCGTTGCCATGCTCGACGTACGACAGCGTCTCGCCGTCGAACATGCAGCGGAGCACGGTCACACTCGCCAGTTTCGAGTGAGGCTCCTTGAAGTAAACCGGCAGCAGGATCTCACCATTCGGCAGGTCGAGTCGCTGCACGCAACCGGCACCTGCGTTCTGGAAGCGTGCTTCGTCCGGCATGTCGATGGTCCGCCACTTCGACCACGTGTGGTTGCTGGGGTCGAACACCGCGTACGCCGTTCCACGCGGTCGGACGTGTGTGACCCGATTGTCCCGGTACCACACGGTATGCCCCGTGCCGAGCAGCTTCTGCGTCGCTGCATGCCACTTGGGGGTGAAGTCGCAGACCGTCGTCTCATCTCCCGGTTCGAGTAACACAGTCGCCCCTTCTGCTCCCGTAGGAAGGGGCTCGTTGCCAGTGAAAGTCTGTCGTGCGAACGACTCCAACGGCTGAGGGTCGGTCCAAGTTTGCCCGTTATCTTCTGTCGTCAGTTGATTGAGAGCGTAGAACACATCCGAACCGGTCAGCAAGAGTTTCTGCGTCGTCATCACGACCAGCGGACCATTGAGCGGGTTACCAGGGGTTTGTGGAGGGATCGCCCCCGCACGGGCATGCACCCAGCAATAGTCACCGTCGAATCCGCTCATAGCCGTGGTCAGTTCCACTTCGTATTCGAGTTGCCCACTGGCCGACGCAGTCTCCGCCTGTGATTGTTTGCCATCGACGTCCGCTTCCCAGTCGGCCAGTTTCTCCTGTAACTCAGCGACGAGCCGACCATTCGCGGGAGCGACGTCGTGCGACTCGTCCATCGCCTCATCGAGATTGTACAGTCTGACGTCGTCGCCGAGTGCGACCAGTTTCCACGGTCCCTGCCGGACGGCTCGGTGATGTCGAATTCGCCAGAACAGCGTGCGATCATCGAGCGGTTTGCCGTCTATCAGCAGTTTTGTAAGCGAAGTACCGTCGAGGTCGAGAGGCTCGACCCGCTCATCCAGCCCGGCGAGTTCGAGGAACGTGGGAAACAGGTCGAAGGTCGCGGTCGTTTGATCGGTAACACCCGGCTTGACCTTCCCGGGCCAACGTACGATGGCCGGCACACGATGTCCCCCCTCGAAGATCTCCGTCTTCTGCCCGCGATACGGACCGTTGCTGGAGATGTTGTGAAAGCCGCCATCATAGGTGAGGTAGCCGCCGTTGTCGGAGGTGAAGATCACGAACGTGTTCTCATCGAGATCATGCTCCTTGAGCGTGCCGAGGATCTGGCCAACGCTGACATCGAGAGCCTCGATCATAGATCGTGAGACCGGACCGACGTTTGAGCCGCGTGGTACCCCATGCTTGTTATTCCAGTATTCAGTTCCCTCGACGCGGTATCCCTTGTCCTCCGGTCCCTGCCACGGGAAGTGGATGGCGAGGTGAGCGACGTAGAGGAAGAACGGCTCGTCCTTGTGCTGGCGGATGAACTCCTGACTGTGCTGGGTGATGAGATCGGTCGAGTAGCCCTCTTCCATTTCGATCTCGTTGTTGTGCCACCAGTCTTTGCCGCCCGATCGATTGATGTGCGAGTGATGATCGCCGCCGCCCGTCACGAGTCCGCGAAAGTCATCGAACCCCTGTTGCGGAGGCATCAACGGCGGTTGAAAGCCGAGATGCCACTTGCCGTACATCCCGGTCGCATAGCCCGCATCACCCAAAGCATCGGCAATCGTGACCGCATCAAGAGGCAGACCGTCGTGCTCATTCTTGTGCGACAAGGCTCCCTCGAAATGCCGACCGAATCGTTGCTGATACTTGCCGGTCAACAGAGCGGCCCGTGTCGCGGAGCACATCGGGCCGTTTGAGTGAAAGTCGGTGAACCGCAGACTTTCGGCCGCCATGCGATCGAGATGCGGAGTTTGGTTGACCTCATTGCCATAGCACGCCAGATCGCCGTACCCCAAGTCGTCGGCGAGGATGATCACAAAGTTCGGGCGGTCGTCGGCAATCGCGACGCACGCCGTTCCGCAGAGAGCGGCAGCGATCAGAACACAAAGCTGCTTCCACATTTTGCACATGCCTCAGTTCTCGGGATTCCGCGAGTGAGAGACTCTCATCATAACGGTGACTGCAACGCGACTCCAACAACCGCTGAAATCAGAGATGCACTGCAGCTCAAGTGCTTTGAACCTTTCCTTCGTTCTCTTCGTTGCCTTCTGTCATTGCAAAAATGAACCGGTGGAAACGAAGTGAATCAAAGGCGTTTGCTCATTTGCATTGTGTCATGGCTCACATCACGTCGACGGACATGCGACAAACGTAGGCTGTGTGAGTATCATCGGAGGTCTCTGAATTGACGTTTGTGAGGAGTGCCCATGAGACTTCGACTGCTGATGCGTGTGTTCACTGGTGCCGTTGTTTGTCTGGCTATGTCGACACTCGCCCGGGCTGATGATCAGCGGCCGAATGTGGTCGTGTTCATGATCGACGATCTCGGCTGGACCGATGCCGGTTGCTATGGCAGTGATCTGTACGAGACACCTCACATCGACCGGCTGGCGTCCGAGGGAGTCCGCTTCACGGATGCGTATGCGGCCTGCACCGTCTGCTCGCCCACGCGGGCGGCCATGATGACGGGGATGTACCCGGCACGGCTGCATCTCACCGACTGGATCGACGGGCACTTCCCCCGTATCAAGCAGGAGCAGAAGCGGACGTTGCCTCACATGCCTCCCGACTGGACTCAGCATCTCGAACACCGTTACACGACGATCGCGGAAGCTTTGAAAGCGAACGGCTATCAGACGGCACACGTCGGCAAGTGGCATCTCACACCCCGGTCGAGTGAGCGATCGGTCGTCGAGCAGTTCTATCCGCAGCAGCAGGGATTCGACTTCAACGTCGCCGGCAACCAGTGGGGAGCGCCCGGCACTTACTACTGGCCGTATCGACAACGTCAGTTCGAGGGTGTCGATGCCCGCGTCGAGAACTTCCCGCCTCAGGAGGAGACGAAGGGGCAGTACCTCACCGACATGTTGACTGATCGGGCTGTCTCGCTCGTCGAGGAGATGAAGGACGGGCCGTTCTTTCTGTACTTCGCCCATTACGCAGTACACACACCCATTCAGGGGCGCAAGGACCTGACGGAGAAGTACAAGTCTCTCATCACCGATGAGCACCGTCATCACGACCCCGGCTACGCAGCGATGGTCGAGAGTGTCGATCGCAGCGTCGGTCGCATTCGTGAGAAGCTCGACGAACTCGGCCTGACGGACAACACGATCGTCATTTACACCTCCGATAACGGCGGGCTCGATCGGGGTGACTCAGGGTCGCCGACGGACAACGCTCCACTTCGTGATGGTAAAGGTTCCGTCTACGAAGGCGGAGTACGCATTCCCACAATCATCAGTTGGCCCGGCGTTGCCCAAGAAGGCGTCACGTGCAACGAGCCGATCATTACGTGCGACTTCTATCCGACGATTCTGGAGATGACGGGCACGGCTGGCGACCAGACACACAATGCAAACCTCGATGGGCTTTCGCTCGCATCGCTGCTCAAGCAGCCGAATTCGTCACTGGAACGTGACACACTGTTCTGGCATTACCCGCACTATCACACCAGCGGGGCGACTCCGTATTCGGCCATTCGAGCGGAGCATTGGCGGCTCATCGAGTTCTACGACGACGGACATCATGAGTTGTACAACCTCAAGGACGATCTCAGCGAGACGACCGATCTGTCCGAGTTACACCCGGAGCATGCGGCTCGATTGCTTTCACTCCTCAACGAATGGCGGGAAGAGGTCGGTGCTCAGCCGCCGCTCGAGAACCCGGACTATCGCCCCGGCACAGACGACGACACGGCAGAGTTCCACCCGCTGTTCAACAGCAAGGACCTCTCCGGTTGGGTGCCGGTGAACACGGCTCCGTCAACATGGTCCGTCAAGGACGACATGCTCGTCTGCTCGGGCAAGCCGATCGGCGAACTCCGCACGGACCGTATGTATCAGAACTTCATCCTCGAACTCGAATGGAGACACATGGTGCCCAAGGGGAACGCGGGCGTCTTCGTCTGGGCGGATGACATCACGGCTCGCGGGGTCCCCTTTCATCGCGGCATCGAAGTGCAAGTGCTGGAGAATGACTACGGCAACACGCGCAGTCACACGACGCATGGCGACATCTTCCCGATTCATGGGGCGAGCATGGTTCCATTCAACGGTCGTGGCGGCAGCCGCGCGTTCCCGACCGAGGAACGATCGAAGCCGAGTCCCGAGTGGAATCACTACCGCATCACGTGTGAGGACGGGATGATCTCACTCGCCGTCAACGGCAAGGTCGTGACCCGTGGCAAGGAGTGCAGTCCACGCAAGGGATACATCTGCCTGGAGTCCGAAGGGGGCATCGTCCATTACCGCAATATTCGCATTCGGGAACTACCCGACAGTCCTATCAAGGATGAACACGTGGCAATCGCAGATCGCGGCTACCGCTGTCTCTACTCAGGCGTCGACCTCTCCGGCTGGCAGGTCGCCCCTGAAGCTGACGGTGAATGGAATTCCAACGACTGGGTGCTGTCATACACGGGTGAGGCAAGCGGTCTGGATCACTCGATCTCCACGATCGAAAAGTATGGCAACGTCGGTTTTGTCATCGACATGAAATTGTCCGACGCCTCTGGCTCAGCTCAGCTGCAACCTTGCCGGGGTGACTCAGCCGTGGTCACGATCGATCCAAGAGATGAAGAGATGGCTGCTTACTTGGCACCGATCGGCAAGTGGAATCGGATTGAGGGTCAATTGAACGGCGACGTCCTGACGCTCGACATCAATGGTCACCGTCTCATCGACTGCGCGACTCTCGATGGTGCAGTAGCCAGTGGCCCATTAGCCATCATCCCCGATGGACCTCTCGATATTGCCAACCCGTACATCTGTCAACTCGAGCCGTGACGCACTGAAACACCTTGATTTTCACCGCTTTTGAAGTTTTCAAAATGGAGGAACACCAATTCTCTCTAATCGACACTAATTGCTCTCACGCGTCAGAGTCCAAATGAGCAATTAGTGATTATTAGCGGAAATTAGTGTTCCAGTATCCCTGAAAAACCGATGGTCATGCATTTTTTCTTCATCAATCGATCCAAGAGTCTTTTAATGCGTGCATCCCTCATCGTATTGACGATCACAATCGCATCGACATCAGTCCTTCTCCTCAAAGCGGATGACACTACGACCTCCACAGTGTCTGCGGCTGATGTTTCCGCTGGTGACTGGCCGTGGTGGCGGGGGCCGACGCGGGATGGGGTGGCTGCAGCTGGACAAACTCCGCCGACAGAGTGGAGTGCGACGGAGAATGTGGTTTGGAAAACACCTATCTCCGGCAAAGGTCACGCTTCGCCCATTGTGGTGGGTGTCCGTGTCTACCTGCCGACGGCTGATGAGGCTGCGCAGACGCAGTCCGTGCTTTGTTTTGATCGACACTCGGGCGAGCCTGTGTGGACGACCGTTGTGCATGAGGGCGGGTTGAGTGACAAGGGGAACAAACGGACGACGCAGGCGTCATCGACGCTTGCCTGCGATGGCGAGCGGCTGTTCGTCAACTTCCTCAATCGGGATGCGGTCTCTACGACGGCTATCAGTTGCGATGGTGAGCAGCTGTGGCAGCGGAAGATCAGCGACTATGTCGTGCATCAGGGATATGGCTCCTCGCCCCTCATTGCAGGGCCGCTGGTGATTGTCATCGCTGACAACAAAAGCGGCGGGGCGATGATGGGGCTGGAACGTGAGACGGGGGAGATCGTCTGGCAACACGAGCGGCCTGAGAAGCCGAATTACCCATCGCCCATTCTGCTGACCATTGACGGCAAGGAACGTCTCATTCAGGTCGGCTGCGATTTGGTGAGTTGTTTCGATCCACTGACGGGAGAGAAGGTGTGGGAGACCGAGGGAGCGACGACCGAATGCGTGACGTCAACGGTCAGCGACGGCGAGCATCTCTACACATCGGGTGGGTATCCCAAGAATCATGTCTCAGCGGTGCGAGTTGACGGCAGCGGCGAGGTCGCCTGGGAGAACAGTGTCCGCGTGTATGTGCCCTCGATGCTTGTGAAGGATGGATACCTGTACGCGGTGACCGATGCGGGGGTCGCGATGTGCTGGAAGTCCGACACAGGCGAGGAGCAATGGAAGGGCCGGCTCGGTGGCACGTTCAATGCATCACCCGTGCGGGTGGGTGAGACGATCTACGCCATCAACGAAGCGGGGACGACGTTCCTGTTCGAGGCGACTCCGGACAAGTTCACGATGCTCGGAGAAAACAGCATTCCCGGAGAGGTGTATGCGACGCCCGTGTTCGTCGGCAGCCGCATCTACATGCGGATCGCTGAGGATCACGATGGGACGCGGCAGGAGATGCTGTACTGCCTGGGCAAACGTGAATAGCCGCTGCGACGTTTGAAGGGAGCTGAGTTGTGATCGTCGTTGCCGGATTGAGCCCTGCGTGGCAACAGATTCTCGTGTTCGACGAGGTGTCAGCAGGCGAGGTCAACCGGGCGGACAAAGCTCACTGGTGTGCATCGGGCAAAGTGCTCAACGTCGCCCGAGCCGTGCATGCCTTGCGGGGCGAAGTCGACACGGCCTGTCCAGTCGGTGGTCCAGCAGGTGATGCAATCTGTGACGAGTTCGACACCGATGGCATCCTTGCGATGTGGGTGCCAACGCGGTCGTCGACGCGGGTTTGCACGACCATCATCGAAAACACGACTGGTCGCGTTACCGAGTTCGTCGAGAATGCACGGGCGATCACGGCCAACGAATTGAGCGAGTTTGAGTCGGTCTATTCACAGGTTGCGAGCGAGGCTGACCTGTGCGTGTTGACGGGTTCGCTGCCGGAGGTTGAGGGTCAGGGCAAGCCGACTGATCTCTATGCACGGCTCATGACCGCCTCGCCGCGTGTGATCCTTGATGTACGTGGCCCTGAGTTGAAAGCTGCACTTCCCCATCGTCCCTTGCTGGTCAAGCCGAACCGTGAAGAGTTGGGCATGACATGCGGACGCGTGCTCCGCACGGACGAGGAGGCACTCAATGCGATGCGAGAGTTGAACGCTGGCGGCGCTGACTGGGTACTCGTCACGAACGGCACCGATGATGTGCTGCTCACAAATAAGTCGGCTGTCTGGCGGTTCTCGGTGCCGTCAGTCGAAGTCCGCAATCCGATCGGCTGCGGAGACTGTCTCGCAGCAGGGATCGCAGTCGCCTTGAGTGATGGGACGGACATGATCGAAGCCGTCCGCTTCGGCATCGCAGCCGCCGCTCAGAACGCAACCGATATCCTGCCGGCTCGGTTCGATCGAACAGCCGTCAACGAGTTGACACACATGGTGAATGTTCGTTCCTGTTAGGCCCTCCCAAGCCGAGGGCTCCGCCGTCGAGCAATATGGTGATAATGTTCAATCACAGTGCGATCGACAAATGACCATTTCCCAAATGCGGTTCGACGGCAAAGCCGTCGGCTTGGGATGTGCATTTCGGTTCTGTGTGAACTGATGAGGCGGATTGCACAGGCGTCATGACGATTCAGGCATCTTGCATGGACCAATCCAAATTGCCCGGTGACATTCTGCGTTCTCAGTGGATAGAATCTGTAACGTGAGACAGGTTGCCTGCAATCGCTCGTGATAGGTAACTCCAATCTCTGCACAATTCTCTCAGGAGTGGTTCGATGTCTGGCAAACTGTTTTTTCCGACTGTTTGTCTTCTGTTACTCATCTCTGCGTGCAAAGACGATGGCACACCGAGTGCGTTACGCGTGAACGGACAGGGTGCCGATGCACAGGGTGATGGAGACGCTTCGACACAAGAAACTCCGGCGTCTTCCGACGATTCGAGCGGCTACGGTGGGGGATTCGGCTCCTACTATTCGACTGGCAATATCAGCTTCATCGACGATGTGGCGACCAATGTTGATGTGGGAGACGAGATCGCCAGCCTGACGTTCACCGACGTGGAGGGGAACGAGACGCGATTGCATGACTATGTCGGCCGCAAGTCGGTCGTGCTGGTCATCACCCGGGGCAACACAAACCCCATCTGTCCATACTGCACGACACAAACGTCACGGTTGATCGCCAATTATCCGAAGTTCGTGGACCGCAATACGGAAGTCATCGTGGTGTACCCCATCGAACACGAGGATGATGCTCAGCGACTGGAAAGTTTTCTCTCGGCATCGAAAAAGAAACTGAGTGACCCGAATCAGCCGGTCCCGTTTCCCATCCTGTTGGATGTCGAGTTGAAGGCGGTCGACAAGCTGGGAATTCGCAAGGACCTGTCCAAGCCGGCAACGTACATCCTCGACACAGACGGGGAGGTCCGATTCGCCTACGTGGGAGCTGACGTCACCGATCGCCCCAGCGTGACAGCCGTCTTGAAGGAGCTGGACGAATTCACGCCACCTCTCGACGGGACTTCCGTGGAGGGAACAGAGTCTGAGAGTTCCGAGTGACTTCTCGCGCCGCCGATTGACCTCTTTGCGTTGCCACAATGACCTCTGAACCCTTGTCAGCTTCTTCCGAAGGATTCTTTCGCATCGCGGAAGATCTGGTCATGCTGACGAAGGATGAAGTGTTGATCATGCAGGAGGCAATCAATAAGTCCGGAGCCCCTCCGGAGAAGGTCGCCTTGCAGAAGGGATATCTCGACGCTGCCCAGATCGACATCATTGAAACGCTCCTTCATCCCGACGACACGGTCCCGGGGTACGAGATCATCGACATCCTCGGCCAGGGAGGCATGGGCGTCGTGTACCGGGCGAGGCAGTTGAACCTCAGTCGTATCGTCGCACTCAAGACGATCCTGCTCTCACGGATGTCCGACAAGTCAACGGCAGGTCGCTTTGCTCAAGAGGCGCACACGATCGGTAAACTTCGGCATCCAAACATCATCGCCGCTTACGATTTCGGACAGCACGAAGGCCGCCTGTTCCTCTCGATGGAACTGGTTGAAGGGGAGGATGTCGAGATCCTGCTTCGCGATCAGGGGCGACTGGATGAGTTGACGGCGTGGTCACTCGCCCGGCAAGCCGCAGCGGGACTCGCCCATGCCAACAAACTTGGGGTGGTCCATCGCGACATCAAGCCGGCCAATCTTCTGCTCGTCGATCCGCCGGAGGGTTTCCCTTTGCCTGAGGGTCAGCTGATGGTCAAAGTGGCGGACTTCGGTCTCGCCTTCCTCGCCGACGATCAGCAGACGCACACCAGGCTGACGAGCGACAACTCGGCGGTCGGTAGTCCGCACTACATGGCTCCGGAGCAATTGACCGATTTGGATGTCGATTTCCGGGCGGACATCTACGCGTTGGGAGCGACCGTCTATCACATGCTCTCCGGTCGACCTCCTTTCGGTGGTCTCAATCTTTCGCAAATCATCGCTCAGAAGTTGTCAGGCGAGTTCAAGACACTCAACGAGCGATGTCCCGAACTCTCACCGGCCTCCTGTCAACTCGTTGCGAAGATGCTGGCCCGCGAGCCGGCGGAACGACATGCCGATTATCACTCGCTGCTCAATGACATCGACGAAGTGCTCGGGAAGCTGAGCCCGTCGGGTCACGGCAAGTCCGGCGTTCCGTCCGGTGAAAAGATCGACACGCGGACAAGCGAGATTTCGATGATGGACACGCAGACACTGCCGTCTGCGGACGGGTCGACCAGGGAATCGGGTCGTCCTCCCGATGATGTTCCCGTCCCCCGTTGGGCCCGTAAGCGATGGGCAGTCGTTGCCTCATTGCTCCTGATCGTTCTCAGCATGGGGGCATGGTTTCTGGGAGGTCAGCCGAAACCCGCACCTCCGCCCCAACGCGTCGAGATGCTCGACACCGGTTGGAGCAACCCGTTGTTCATTGGTACCAGTCTCAGTGGTTGGACAAATCGCTTCGGTGACTGGATTCATAGTCAGGACAATGAAGGAGGATTCGTGATTGCCGGAACCGGAGGTGTCATCGAGCGGCGGCTGACCAAACGAGGCGACCAAGGTAAGCCGGTTCCGATGGAGTTCTATCGGTTCGATCTGTCCGTCCAGCCGTATGAGGCCTCTGCCGTCGAGGTGCACTTCGACCTCATGCACGTTCCCGGCTTTGATGGTCCGCGCTCGGTCGTACGGATCGAACCGGACGGCGTCGTGCTGGGATTGCGAACTTCCGACAAGGGGCCGTTCGTGCCGCACGGATCACCTTTCCCCCTGCCTCGTGAATACGATTTCCGTCATGCCATCCAGGTCGAGCGTCAGCCGTCTGCCTGGTTTGTGACGATCGACGGACAACAACTCCCCGGACTGCCAAACCTGACACCTGCGACGCCCGGCATCGACATCAACGAAAACGTCAAGGGATCCTTGCCAGGTGCGTTGCCCGAGTTCCGCCTCAAAGTTGAAGACGGCCCCGCGTGGTTCTCTGACATCTTCATCGAGGAACTTCAACCGCCCACAGAATAGTTTAAGCCCGACCGTTTCCGTTACGACTTCACACGACGAATGCTGCCTGCAAGGAACTGGTGACGTCGATTGAACAGGCGTCGATACCCCAATAACACAGCAGACGTCGTGCCTAGGGCCGTGCCGGCGGCGATCAGGAACATGATCACGATCTGATAACGGACAGCGTCCATCGGCTCTGCACCGGCGAGAATCTGCCCAGTCATCATGCCCGGCAGACTCACCAGTCCCACGACCATCATCGAGTTGATGATCGGCACCATGCCCGTGCGGATGGCATTCGCGACGAATGGTCGGGCCGCTTCCCAACGTGTCGCTCCGAGACAGAGCCGCATCTCAACTTCACCACGGCGTGAGGTCAATTCTTCCGAGAGCCGATCCAAGCCGAGGGAGATGCCGTTGAGCGTGTTCCCGAGGATCATCCCCATCAGCGGAATCGCGTACTGAGCCGGGTTCGAGGACCAAGCGGACGGCGAGATGACCCCGGTGAGCGCGATGACGATCACGATCCACGAACTGGCCATCACCGCCGTGATGCTGCTCATCCAAACCCCCGGATAGCGATGCTCCGTCCGCCGCACGGCTGAGATGCCGGCGATCGCCGACATCACGAGCATCAGCGCGACAATCGCCACCCAATGCCGGGCTCCGAAGATCCACTTGAGCACATACCCCAACAGCAACAACTGCACGACCGTCCGCACCGTCGCAATGAACAGCCGCCGCTCCAACCCGAGCCCAAGCATAAGCGAGATCGCCCCGTTGATCAGAATTAACAGGGCAGCAACCGTGACGTCGCCTGTCGAGAGATCGTGATAGCTCAAGGCGATCCTCCAACCACTCGCCCTCCGCTCAATCGCACGCAGCGGTTTGACATTCGTGTGGCTTGTGATTCGTTATGAGTGACGATCACCATTGACCGTTTTCCATTCTCGCTCATCCATCGTTTCAGCAATGTCTCGACTTGCGACGACGTGTGTGGATCCAGCGATGATGTTGGCTCGTCGAGTAACAGAACCTGTGGACCAAGTTGCAATGCGCGGATGAGTGCAACGACCTGTGACTCGCCGCCTGAGAGATCAGCTATCGTGCGTTCGAGGAAACCGGAGTCACGCCCCATCGACTTCAACCATTCGATGATCGACGACTCCTCGAACGTTTGCTCACGATGACTGGCAAAGGCGAACGGCAACTGGAGGTTCTCGCGAACTGTCCCCTCGGTCAGCATCGGCCTCTGCTGCACGTAAACGACATGTGAGCGGAAATCGGGCACACCGTCGTCCGAAATCAACACACCGTTGAGGGTGACCTCTCCACTCTCGATTGGATCGAGCAATGCCAGTGACCGCAGCAGGAGTGACTTGCCGGCTCCCGGTGGACCAACGATGGCGACTGACTCTCCGGGCGAGATGGCCAGTGATACGTCGTCCAACAGCAGCGTGCCGTCGTCGGCCCGGCGACGGAGTCGCTCGGCACGTAACAGCGGAGGCGAGGCGACCTCGGTCACTTGATCTGGCCGTTGCCGTGGACAACGTACTTGTAGGTGGTCAGTTCCTTCAGGCCGCACGGACCACGGGCATGGAAGCGATCCGTGCTGATGCCGATCTCGGCTCCCAGTCCGAACTCGCCGCCGTCGTTGAACCGCGTGCTTGCGTTCACCATCACAGCGGACGAGTCGACCGTTGTGAGGAACAGATTGGCCGCTGTCAGATCGTTGGTGACGATGTTGTCCGTGTGATGTGAGCCGTACTCGTCAATGTGCTGCATGGCCGTCTCGACGTCGTCGACGACTCGCACTGAGAGAATCAGGTCGAGGTACTCTGTGTGGTAATCCTCGTCCGTCGCTGCCGTGGCGAATGAGATCAACTCCCTTGTGCGGGCATCGCCTCGAAGTTCGCACCCCGCGTTCTTGAGTTGCTCAGCCACGCGCGGCAGGAACTCGCCGGCGATGTCCTTGTGGACGAGCAACGTTTCAGCCGCGTTGCAGACACCCGGCCGCTGACACTTGCTGTTGACGGTGATTTCGCACGCCATGTCGAGGTCAGCGGCTTTGTCCACATAGAGATGGCAGATGCCGTCGAAGTGCTTGATCACCGGCATACGTGCTTCGGCTGCGACGCGTTCGATGAGCGACTTTCCACCTCGGGGGATGGTCACATCGATCAGGTCTTCCATCTGCAGAAAGTGGCCGACCGCTTCGCGATCAGTCGTTTCGACGAGTTGAACCGCGTGCCGTGGGAGGCCGACTTCATCAAGTGTCTCGGCCAGCATCTTGTAAAACGCCTGATTGCTGTGGAGTGCCTCCTTGCCGCCGCGCAGGATGACAGCGTTGCCGCTCTTCACACAGATGGCAGCCGCATCAACCGTTACGTTGGGCCGTGACTCATAAATGAAGAACACCACGCCCAACGGCACCCGCACGCGGGTGACCAGCAGGCCGTTCGGACGGACGTTGCTGTCAATCACTTCGCCGATCGGGTTCGGCAGCAATGCGATCTCTTCGAGCGCGAAAGCGATGCCCTCCAGCCGTTCGTCAGTCAATCGCAGCCGGTCGATGGCAGCCGAGTTGAGACCGTACTCGGGAGCTTGCTCCAAATCCTTCGCATTCGCAGCGACAAGTTCATCGCCCCGTTCGCGGATGAGCGCAGCCGCGCGGTGGAGCCAGGCGTTCTTCTGCTCGCCGGTGGCAGCGACCAGACCACGTGAGGCGTGCCTGGCCTGCTCGGCGAGCCCATGTGTGTAGGAAGTGAGATCGTTCATTCCTGCATCATCCAACACACCACTTCACGCCGCAAGCGTGATTTGCCAGCCAGAGTGAAACCGATTAACCGGGTCTGACCAATGGGAAGGCCCGGTTCGGCGTTCGCAGGGTCATCCGCTACGCTTCTGACCCTGCCACCCACCCTCAAAAGCGGATTTAAAACCGGCTCATGCAAATTACTGCGGCAATGACAGATCGACTTCTGCGGCGACCTGCCTCGGTCGGGGATGCAGGCGATTCTGGTAGACATCGAGGACCAGATCGATCCGCTCCTCGCGGGAGAGATCCGGGAAGTACTCGCGGAGGTATCCGAGCAGGATCGGCTCGTCATCGATGTCGCTGGCCAGCATGCGGCGTTTGAGCAACTCGGTGTCCGTTGTGGCGTACTTTTGTTCGAACCGCTTGCGAAGCGCCGGCTTGTCGAGGGCCATGTTGTAGGCGGACCACTTCTGTTTGGTGATCATGGCCCGGCGGACCGCTCGCTGCCGCTGCATCTCGTGCATCAGCACATGATCGGTCGCGTTGTCCAGTTCGATGAAGCGGTCTGGATTCTGCCCGATGATGATGGCTGCGGCCCGTTGCCGCACTTCGAAGGGCAGGTCCCAGTTGTAGAGATCCGAGTCCGCAGTGGCGGAGATGACCGATGAGGTGACCGTCGCCGGAAGCTGGACGACAGCGGGCATCTCCCAGCGGTAACGCGTGTAGGCGTATGTCAGCGCGACCCCTACCACGAGACCACCGAGAAACTTTCCGATGCTGAACCCGTCACTCTCAGACGCAGCCATGAGTCGCTCTTTCCCTCAGATTCGGAGATCGACCAAAGTTCAGTTGCCGTCACGCTCGGCATGATGAAGGAGCTAGAAGTGTTCGTTTGCGATGAATGGAAACGCGTGTGAGCGTCACTGTCATCACGGCGGAGCGTGATGACTACTCTCGTGTGCGCAAAAAAGTGGGCACCGGCATGATACCGGTGCCGCGAGGGGTGAGGTTTCACTCTGATTCTCGCGCCGAGTTCGCACTCGGCCACTGGGTCATGTTTCAGTCGGCTGCAGCGATCGCGGGCAGTGCCGGACCTTCGGTCGCCTTGTGAGCCGGGCTGCGTCGACGGGAGGGCCGCCAGCCGACGGTTGTCTCTTCCAGTTTGGAATCATTCAATCCGAATTCATTGAGATCACCAAACGGAGCTGGCTCATTGGACGAAGAAGGTTGTGCTTGTCGAATCGGCTGCTCGTAGCTGTTCAGTTCGATCCCGGAATTCGTGTTGGCAGCCGCTTCCTTCTTCTTGCGGATGGCTTCTGCTTCAGCGGTGCGGTCGGGTGTCGGTCCCGAGGCGGTTGCGGTTGTGCTGCCGCCGAACGGATCAACGTATGCGTAACGAGTGCGGGTGCCGACCGCGACCGTCTTGGTCTCGGTGTAGGGCACACTCACGGTGACTTCCTTCTCTTCATACTCGGTGATCTGACGGGCGACGCGTTGAGTCGTTTCGTATGGCTCCATCTGGGCGACGTTGTAGGTCACCGTGCGGGTCGAAGGAATTGCGACAGTGCGCTGAACGGGCACACTCACCGTGCGAACGTCGGGCACGAAGTGTCGCTGCGTGATGTAGTTCGGCGTGAAGGCCATCCGCATCTCGTAGCTCTGACGATTCATCCAGCCGAGCAGGCCGGGACGTCGGTCGTAGTCGCAGGCACAGCCCTTCTGGACCGGCTGACGCACGCTGACCCAACGGCTGTTGTTGATGCACTGCTGACGACACTCGGTCACGTTCTGGTATTGAACGGTCGGCACCTCAGCCGTCTTTTGCACCATAATCTGACGATAGGCCGTGACAGGCTTATCCTCATACACCGTGCGGACGACCGGCTGCTTGACCATGCGGGTCTCCTGTCGGTACTTCACAACAGGCACGTCCTGATAGACGGTTTCCTGGACCGGCTGAACGCACTGTGCGACGGGTTGAACCGCACAGACGTTGCACGGATCTGCCATCGCCACTTGTCCGTAGATCGGCGCGGCTGCGGCGGGGGCGACTGCCGGCTGGCAGTTGCAATTGCTACCGAAGGGGCCCCATTGGGCCTCTGCGGAGTGAGTCAGGGCACATGTGAGAGCGATCACCAGTAGGCGAACGCTCCGAGATCGGAGAGTCAGCATCGTACAGTCCTACCACTTGCGGGAAGAGATGGGAGAGGGTCTGAAAGGGAAGTGGGAAACAACCGACACAGCCGGGGGGATGACTGTGGGCGGGATAACTTCCGAAGGTGGCGAGGCGAACGCTTGCCGGGGTTTCGGATGTCGGATCGGCGGATGCCGCCGGTCGTCTCCCAAGTGGATCGGAGTTTTATGCCGATCCGCCGGGGGGGTCAAGACGGACAGCAGGAATTGCCGGACGATTCTCCGGCGTTTTGTTGTTTTTACACGGGGAAGGGGTCAGGCACCAATTCGGATCAGGCGCCGTGAGGAATCTCGCGCCATCCCGCCGAATTGGTGCCTGACCCCGTCGATCACAGGGCGAGATCCCCCGTCGGGGTCGCTGGGCGGAAGAGTTGCTCGCATAACCCGCGGCTGTTCACGACACCTCTCACCGTTTCCCCCTCCTTCACCACGCCGTACAGCTCGCCGTCGATCTGCAGCTGCTGCAGCGCATCCAGCTTCGACGCCGAGGGAGAGAGTATGGGCATCGGTCGGAACAGAGATCGTAATGGCCCCGTATCCGTCAGCACATCCAGAACCCGGATGTACGCAAACCAGTCCTCCGCCGCTGAGGCACGATGCAACGCGACCAGCGGTGTCGCATACCGCCTTGCGAATTTCAGAATCTCTTCCCTGCTCGACTCTTCGCTGACGCCCAATACACGATCGCACGGCGTCATGGAATCCGTCACGGGTAATGGGGCCGTCTGAAGCACGCCGTTCGCCAGTCGGTTCTGCACGTCAGTCAACAGCCCTTCGTGTCGTCCCTGTGTCATCAGTTGAACCAACCGACTGCGGCCGAGGAACAACTCGGTTCGCCTGCCCCCTTCCGGATACAATCGCTCAATCAACTTCGTCACTCCGACCAGCGGCCAACTGGCCGGCATCAGCAGATAGTAAGCCGCCATGAAAAGCGTCGAGTCTCGCCGCAGCAGACTCAAAGGAGCCCGGTAGTACAGGTTCTTCGGAAGCAGTTCTCCAAACAGAAACACCACTGGCGACATGAGCATCGTCGAGGCGATCTCTGTTACATTCGTCACCTGTCCAAACAGGACGACCACGCCCCAACTGATGGCGAACGTCGTCAGGAAATTGGCAAGGTTATTCCCCACGAGTGTCGTGGCGACAAAGTACGCCGGCTTGCGGGCGAACCACATCAACCGCTTCGCCACGCGATCACCCGCTTGTGCATCGATGCTAAGTCGGGGAAAGCTGACTCGGTAGAAGCCTGTCTCCGAACCGCTGAAGAACGCAGACAGACGCAGTCCGATCGCGAACAGCAACAGCACAAATATCGGCTCGAACCAGCTCATCGTCTCAACTCCAGCAGTTGAAACTGACCACGAAACGGAAAGCTGCACGCTCGTTGTTCCGCATCCATGATCTTCAAGTCGAAGCCCGCCTCGCCAGCCGAGTGCACGAACTCGACGAGTGGTGTCCGTCCGGGATCAGCGAGCCAGCAGACTCCGTCGTCCGTCAGCATCTCACTCAAGAGGTTGAGAATCGGCTCGTGAAAACGCACCTCGTACAGCACGTCGCAGGCTAGGATCACCGGGAACTGTAGCGATGGCGGCTTACGCCAGTCGAGGACTCGGACGTCAGCACTCGGAAAGCCATTGAGGGCCGCGTTGTGTCTCGCGGCGTCGATTGTCGTCACCTCGCCGTCCGTCATGAGGACGTTCCAACCCCGGAGCAAACCTGCGATGCCCACCAGCCCAAGTCCGCATCCGATTTCGAGGACACGTGTGCCGGACCGCCACTCCACATGGGCGAGTAACCGGGACATCGTCGTCGCCGCTGGCCACAGCGTCGCCCAGTAGGGCATCGCATCGTCCAGTCGATTCGCCTCGATCACATCCGGCAGATCGAGGAGTGCATCCGGAGTCTGCGGCACCATGAAGTCGATTGAAGTCCACCCCGCATCGATGTCGACCCTCCGCCAGCCGCCCGGAACATCGGGCAAGGGAAATCCTGACAGATCAGGCTCTCGGACTTGAGTCGAGTCGATTGACATCAGAATCGTAAATCTGTTGTGATCCCTGTTGAGAAGTCTTCGTTTCGTCAAGAAGCTTGGATGATGAGCGAATGACGAAAGTGAAACTGTTCAAAACATTGTAGGCTAAGCCGATGCCCGCTACACCACCGCCAGACTGGGTGTACTACGTCTGTGGGATTCTGCTGCTCATCGGCAATCTGGGTGCATGGATCGCCACGCTGTTCATGATGCCGGGCAACTGGCTGATCGTCGCCTTCGCTGCCCTGTCCGCCTACTTTCTCCCGGAAACCGAACAGGGACTGGGCTTCGGCTGGACGTTCGTGGCGATCCTGGGTGGTCTGGCACTTTTCGGTGAGTTCGTCGAGTTTTTCGGGAGCGCGTCGAAGGCCAAGCTGCACGGCGCCAGTCGCCGTTCACTCGTGCTCTCGATTGTCCTGGCCATGCTGCTGGCGACCGTCGGAGGCGTGGTCGGTGCCCCGCTCGGTCTGATCGGCGGGGTAGTCCTGATCATCGTGGGAGGCGCCGCAGGCGCCTTCATTGGCACCTACATCGGTGAGAGCTGGAAAGGCCGTCCTCACCAGGAACGCTGGGCCATCAGCCGTGCTGCCCTCTTCGGCCGACTGTTCGGCACAGCGGGTAAACTCATCATCGGCATGGTCATGGTCTGTCTGACAGCGATGGCCGCGTTCTACTTCTGAGTTGGGTCGGTTGATCTGTCGGTCATGTGGATGAACTGACGCCAAACAGCCGCGCCCGTCAGGAAGCGGATCAGGGAGATGTGTGTTCCGCTCCCTGACGGTCTCGGCTGGTTCGACATCCCTGTGAACCACGCTGATTGTTCAAGTCGATTCCCGACGTGCGACCCAACGGCATGCACTCACTGCGGCGGGGTGCGGGCGATGACGTAGGCGAACAGGTCACGCAGCTCTTCGTCCGACAGTTTGTCGACCACGCCATCGGGCATGATGGATTTGTCCATCGCCTGCAGGATTTCGATGTCATCGCGATTGACGAGTGTCGTCTCGTTGTTGGCACCACGCAGCGTGACGGTGGTGGGTGTCTGGTCGTCGATCAATCCAGTCAGCACGAGGCCGTCGGTCGTCAGGATTTGATACTGCGTAAACTCTTCACGAATGGCGGCTGAGGGGTCGACAATTGCGAGCAGCAGGAAGTCGAGGTTCGTCCGCTCGTACCCGGTGAGATTCGGTCCCGTCTTACCCCCTTCGTCGAAGAGCGTGTGACAGACGCCGCAGTTCTTCTTGAACAATTCACGTCCATGATGCGGGTCAGACTTGCTCTGACCGGACGAGGCCAGCATTCCACCGACCAATGACCGCAGACGTTCGATCTGCTGTTGCTTCTCCTCGGGAGTTGAGCGTGTCTTGCCCCAGAGTTTGTCCAGCGTGGCCTGCACCTCCGGGTCGTCATGGAGTCGCATCTGCTGGACGATGTCGAGCGGAACAGTGTCTCGTTTGATGCGTCGAGACGTCAGCTCTTCAAGGAATTGCCGGGTCCAGGTCACTCGGCTCGCGAGCACACGTTGAGCCGTTGAACGCAGACCATGCTCGTCCGGGAGCGTTGACTGAAACCTGCTGCAGATCGTCTGCCCGATCTTCGGGTCTTCGTAGTTCATGAGCGCCTGTATGACGGCCCGCTTGACGGCTGACGACTTCGTCGAGGCAATCAGTCCCAACAGGGGCGAGACCACTTGCGGCTTGTCGATCTGTCCCAGGATTTCGATGTACGACAGACGCAGCGGCGTGTCGGCAGCCTCATCGCGCACCACCGTCAATGCACTCTCGACCGCGTCGTCCTTCCCCAGTCGCAATGCAAGAGCGAGGTCCGAGTTGCCGAGTGACTGCTGATACTCCTCCAGTCCGGTCGCGAGTGACTCCGGCAGACCCGCGATCTCACGCCCTTGGTACGCCTCCAGAAATCCATTCATCAGCAATTTGGTCGCGTCTTGAGACGGCGAGAGTTCGAGCAATCGGGCACATGCCTGCAGCGGGGCCAAGCCGACTTCCGCCTCGGCGTCACTCGCTGCCGCGACCGAGTCCTCCATCACGAAACGTTGCATCACGCGCGGCAGGATGATCTCTTCGACCAATGGGAGACTCCAGAATTTCTCATCCTCGAACAGGCTCAGCACGGCCGCTCGAGACTCGGCCGGGCTCATCGCCTCAGGCAATGGCACGCCCACTTGCGGATCAGCACGGTCGCCACAGTGAGCCTCCAGTGCCCACCACAATAGCAACGGCTGATGCAGGTCCGCACGGTCTTCGTCCCGTTGCAACAGCTCGCGAATGATGGGCAGAGAATAAGGCGTGTCGAACCGCTTGGCCGAGGAGGCGAGCTGCGTCCGGACCTGCACGTACGGTTCGGTCTTCGCCAGTTCGGCCAACTGTGTGCCGAGAGTGTCATTCAAACGACGTTGATCACCCAGTAGCCGTACCGTCCAGCGACGCATGTGTTCGTCATGATGTGAGAGCAACTGTGACGCCAGGTCGAAACCAAATCGCCCCGCCAGGTGCAGCGTCCACAACGCCTCCAGTGACCGCCCGTCACTCGCGTCATTGACGAGTTCCAACAACCGCAAAACGGTCTTATCCGCTTGCGGCTTAGCGACACCAGCGGACGTCCCCTGCCTGAGAAACGATGCATCGAGCCGTTCGCCCAACACGCGCACCGACGTCTGTCGCCAGAACTTGTTGGGGTGAGCGAAGAGTTCGATCAACTCATCATCACTGAGAGCGGCGAGGTCCATCGGGTCCCACGGGTCGTCGCCGGTGGGCTCAAAGGAGTCGTTCTGCAAGCGATAGATGCGGCCACTCGTCTTGTGCCAGTTGTCACGCGGGTCGACGTGAGTGAGTCGTGTGTCGTACCAGTCGGCAATGTAGACCGCGCCGTCCGGACCGACTTCGACACACACCGGGCGGAACCACCGGTCGGGGGTGGTCACGACCGGAGGTCGATCGATGGTGCGGTAGGTCGACGTGTCCTCGAACATCTCGCTTGCCCAGACACGATTGTGCAGGGCATTTGCTGCGATCACATTGCCGTGGTACGTCTTCGGCAGCGAGCCGCCCTCGTAGATGACGAACGTCTGCGGAAAGCGGTCCTGGTCCCCCTCATGTCGCATGTGCACAAAGTGGCCGAAGGCGTAGGGGTTCGTGAGTGGTCCATGTTTGCCCCAGTTCTTCTCGGCATAGGAGCCCTGCGTGTAATACATGCCCCGGGTGTTCCCATGATTCGTCCCGGAGAACACGCGGCCTTTGCCGTCGATCTCCGAAGAGAACGTGTTGCCGCCTCCTTCTGCGAAGATCTCGAAGAACTGCAGATCGGGGTGATACCGCCAGATGTTCTGCCCTTCCCAGCGAACGTTCTTGGTCACAGCTGATGAGACATTGCCGGTCGTCGTCGAGCCGTTCGCACCGTACAGCCAACCGTCCGGTCCCCAACGCAGACTGTTCGCCACTGAATGCGTGTCCTCGATGCCGAAACCGGACAGATGCACGACCGGATCTCCATCGGGAACGTCATCGCGGTCGACATCGGGATAGAACAACAGGTAAGGCGGGTTCAACACCCAGATGCCACCGTGCCCCGTCGCGACTGCTGAAACGATGTTCAGCCCGGTGAGGACATCGGTGTGCTTGTCGTACGTTCCGTCGCCATTCGTGTCGTCGTAGACGGTGATCTTGTCCTTGCCTCGCACATGATTCGGCGGTGCCGGCGGGACCTTGTCGAAAACAGCTCGCAAGTGTTGATCATATCGGATGACCTTCAGCCCCTCCGGAAACGGGTATTGCCGATACTGCACCACCCACAAGCGTCCGCGGTCATCGAAGTGCATGAACAAGGGTTGCTCGACCATCGGTTCGGACGAGACGAGTTCGATCTTCAAACCGTCCGCCACCTCGAACAGTTTGACCGCCTCTTCCGCCGGCGTCGGGTCGCTGTCGTCTCCGACTTCGCCACGTCCGGGGAACGTCTTTAGGACGCGTTCAACCTCTTCGTTCCCGGCGACGTTCTCCGGGAGGACATCCCTCGACTTGCGAGGCGGCGATTTCTCCTCGGCCGAACTCACCCGGCCGCACGTGAGCCAGATCGACAAAAACGCAACGAACAGACGGAAAGTGAAGGCAGAGTGAAGCATCACAATGAGCGACCTTTGTGGACACAGAAGTCAGGGCGGGCCTTCATGGTAACAAGCTCCCCCCTCCCGCTGCACGGGTGGCGGACTGACATTTCCCCACGGTGCCCGGCATCTTTGCCTGAACCGTCTCGGCTACCGCGTGTCGATGTGAGCAAACGATTGCACAGAACATTGATTGGAAGACACACTATGCTGAAATCCCTTCCGACGCCTGATTGTCCTCGGACCGAGATGTCTGACTCACCGTCCGATTCCGAACTGCGATGCGTTGTCTGCGAGCATGAGTATCCTCGCTCGGAACTTACGAAGCATCATCTGGTGCCGAAGAGTCGGCGTGGCAAAGAAACGGTCCTCACATGCCGCGCGTGTCACAGCCAGATTCACGCTCTGTTCACTGAGAAGGAACTCGAACGGCACTACGGGACGCAGGACTTGTTACTCGACGCTGAGGCCTTGCAGCCGTGGATCGCGTGGATTCGCAGACGCCGACCAAGATCACGATTGCAGGTGCATACCAGTCATCGTAAACGGCGACGATGATCTTCGATCACTTGCCACATGATAAAAGCCCGGCGCCACCAGGACGCCGGGCTTATGTTTGGACGGGGATTGGGATGCATCTGAGGACGCATCGCGTGATCGTTATCGACCGTTGCTCGTCACTGTGGCAGAGATATCTCCCACCGCGCTGAAGGTAATCGGCTCGGGACGACCGTCAATCGTGATCGTGAATTCCTCTTCAAAGTGCCCCGGCGTCTCCGGCGGTTTGAAGCTGAGTTGAAGCACGTGATAAGTTTTCATGTCCTTCGTCAGGCGAACCTTAAAGCACTCCTGATCCGACTCGCATTCGATCCGCTCGATGGCAAACGGTTTCTTCCCCCTGACAATCACCGGGTACGTGCGTTCTGAGCCGGGGATGATGTTGTCGCCAAGCTGAAGTGTGCCGGGCGAGACAACGATATCGGGTTCAACCTTCGCTTCGATCAGCACGGGCACCTGGGGATTGGCTGCATCGTTCGTCATCAGCATGATCTTGTCACGAATGACGCCCACCGGTGCTGACGGTCTGACCTGCACGATCAAGTCGTAATTCACGACGGACGACCCGCTCAATCCGGCGGCACGTTGTTTCTCGACGATCTCTGCTTCGAGGTACTCGTTGTTCACCTCGACACTCTGCACGCTCCAGTCGGTTCGTCCGGAATACGACACGCGAGCCGTTCGACGGGCTCCCGCACCCATATCGACGGAACCGAAGTCCACACTGCCTGGATCAACCACGATGTCCTGACGGATGTAGGCCGAGATGGGAATACGCACCGATTTGGTTGTCGTCGCTCCATTGGCGTCGGTGAATGAAAGCGTGACGTCAACGTTGGAGTTCTTCTGTTGCTTGAACTTGACGGTGTTCATCACAACTTCGATGTAAGCCGTCTCGCCCGTTTCGAGAACCTTTTGCGAGGGGTTGGCAGCCGTGCAGCCGCAGGTGGTGCCGACGTTGAGAATCCGCACCTGTTCCTTGTAGATGTTCTTGACTTCAATCTGTGTGCGTGTGTCCGAACCGCTGGCGACGTTGCCGAACTCGACCTTCAACTGAGAGAACATCTTTTGGGCCCAGTCGAGTTCCTGAGCCGACGCCGAGGGTGCCATGCCGACCATAAGTAAACCGGCGGCAAGCAGTTGTGTAATCGCTTGGGTGCGCATCAAAACCTCCGCTGTCGGTCCCGCGTTGAGAGAAGATCGCAGAACCGACACATTTTAGGCTGTCCTTGAAGGTTCCGTCCAGACGTGGTCATCGCCTTGACCTACTCCCTTGCCATTCGTAATACATCGCCGGATTGCCAATTCGCGTCGCCCTGCTACCTGACGGTAGAGTCCTGACCCGCAACACGATCATCGACGCCGATGCTCACCGAACAACTCCTGATGTGTGGTCTCCGATTTCAGTATGCACGGGTTTTTCCGATGTGTCGAGATGAATCTCGGTGATCCGCCGCATCTCCATCCGAAATACGGGTTTTCGTCGTCAGACGTTTCGCGACTGGGGTGGATTTCGCAATCCATCCAAGTTCGCTGTTCTGCACGAACGCCCCCAATCCGACAGGTCGGACGCGTCGCTTCCTTCGGATTTCGCCAGTCTGCTACGATGGGATATCTCTCAAAGAATCGGGTTTGTTGATGGACCGACCAGAGACGCCGATTGCCCTAACGGAAAGATTCCATGATCTGTTTTCCGAAACAACTGATCCTTTCGATGATTCCGGGTGTGACATATCCAGCACTTGCGATCGCTTGTCTGTTGTTGACGTGCAATTCCACTCGGGCACAGGACACGCCCGAGTCCAATTCGCAGGCCGCTGACGAGTCCCCGGCGGATGCGGAGACGACGAAGAATCCGTTCCCAGGGCAAGGTCCGGCTCCGAACTTCGATGGAGGGACGGAATGGCTCAACACGGCCAATGAAATCAATCTCCGCGACCTGCGAGGCAAAATCGTCCTGCTCGATTTCTGGACCTATTGCTGCATCAACTGCATGCACGTGCTCCCCGACCTCAAGTTTCTGGAGCAGAAGTACCCCAATGAACTTGTGGTCATCGGCGTGCACTCCTACAAGTTTGAGAATGAGAAGGAAGCCGAGAACATCCGGCAGGCCATTCTGCGTTACGAGATCGAGCACCCGGTTGTGAATGACTCGAAGCGGATCATCTCGCGAAAGTTTCAGATGCGCAGTTGGCCGACGTTGATGGTCATCGATCCGGAGGGTCAGTTCGTCGGTCACATCTCCGGCGAAGGGCATCGTGATCTGCTCGACAACGTCATCGGACAGATGGCTGCGTTTCATCGCCGAAAAGGAACGCTCAACGAAGAGCCGATCGACTTCCAACTCGAACGCGAGGCAGTCGAGCCGCTGCCGCTCAAGTTCCCGGGCAAGATACTCGCTGACGAAACGTCGAATCGACTGTTTATCTCCGACAGCAACAATAATCGCCTCGTGGTGACGACACTTGATGGAGCGCTGATCGACGTGATCGGGACCGGCGAGATTGGTGCACTGGATGGCGCGTACAATGTGGCTCAGTTTGATCATCCTCAGGGGATGGCGCTGGATGGTGACACGCTCTATGTGGCGGACACGGAGAATCATCTGCTGCGTGTGATCGACCTGAACAATAAGTCCGTCAGCACGTTCGCCGGAATTGGTGAACAGGACCGACGGCGGGGAACGGGTGGTCCGCTCAAGACGACGGCATTGAACAGCCCTTGGGCGCTCTCCATTCACGAGGGAACGCTGTACATCGCGATGGCCGGTCCGCATCAACTGTGGTCACATCGCCTGGGCAGTGACAAGATCGAAGTCTTCGCCGGGAATGGCCGCGAACACATTGCCGACGCCCCGCGCATGGCAGCCGAGCTCGCGCAGCCCTCGGGCATTGACCATGACGGCGAGGCACTCTACTGGGTCGACAGCGAGGGATCAGCCGTCCGCAGGATGCCGTTCTCCGGCGACAACGAAGTTGTCACGATCGCTGGTCCCCATGATGTCGCCAGCGCTCTGTTCGACTTCGGTGATATCGACGGCAGCGGCGAGAAAGTTCGACTTCAGCATCCGCTCGGCATCGTGCATCACGAAGGCATTCTGTATGTCGCTGATACCTATAACCACAAGATCAAGACGGTCGATCCGTCGACGGGCGAGACGAGCACGTTTCTCGGCACGAGTGAGTCCGGCGACAGCCTCGACCCCCTGCAACTCTCGGAACCCGCAGGTGTGTCGATCGCGGGGGGGCGATTGTTCATTGCAGACACGAACAACCACCGCATTCTTTCAGTCGACCTCGCCACCAAGGCCGCCGCCGTTGTGAGCATCGAAGGACTGGCTCCACCCGCGCCCAGCGAGTAGCGAACTTCCGTCGCCCGGCGCATTCGTGCCACGACTGGCGTGTCCGGCATGTCAGTAGCCATCACGCTCCGTGTGATGAGCGGAGGTAGTGACAGCTTGCGACAAGTCGGGACGCGTACGAGCGTCACTGTCATCACGGCGGAGCGTGATGACTACTTTTGGTGCGTCAGCGGTCCTCCGGATACTACTCAACGACGCACCACTGGCGAACCATCTCATCCGGTCACGTCACTTGGGGACGTGCGTGTTGTCGAGGATCTGCTGAATGATGCCGGCTGCCCGGCTTCGCTGGTTCTCGCGGATCATGCCCCGACAGACGACGCGGTGTGCCAGGACGGGAATGGCGAGTGTTTTGATATCGTCCGGGATCACGTAGTCGCGTCCTTCGACCGACGCCAGACTTTGTGCGGCTCGATAGAACGTCAGTGCCCCACGCGTGCTCACGCCAAGCACCAACTCATCGTGTGAGCGAGTCGCATGAACGATGTCGAGCAGGTAGTCGTTCAGGCTGTCGTCGACCCGCACCTCACGTGTCGCCCGCTGAAGGGACCGCAACTGCTCGCTCGTAAGGACCGCCTTCAGAGCGTTGGCCGGCTCGCCGTCGCGATGTTGCTTCAGTACATCTCCTTCGATCTCCCGGGAGGGATACCCGACATCGATTCGCAACATGAATCGGTCGAGTTGATTCTCCGGAAGTGGATAGGTCCCCTCAAACTCAAACGGATTCTGTGTCGCCAGCACGAAGAACGGTTGTTCGAGCGTGTATGTCTGGCCGTCGATCGAGACCTGATGTTCGTTCATCGCTTCGAGTAAGGCCGACTGCGTGCGAGGCGTGGTCCGGTTGATCTCATCCGCCAGGAGAACGTTTGTGAACAACGGTCCCTTGCGGAATTCGAACTCTCCCTTGTTCGGCAAGAACACGCTGGACCCGATGATGTCACTGGGGAGCATGTCGGGCGTGCACTGCAAACGCGTGAAGACACAGTTGAGACTCTGGGCGATCGCCTTGGCGAGCGATGTCTTGCCGACCCCCGGTGCATCCTCGATCAGCAGATGTCCTTCGCCCAGCAGGGCGACGACGGCAAGCCGAATGACGTGCGGTTTACCCAGGATGGCCCGGCCGATGTTTTCCTCAAACGCATGAATCAGGTTGCCAGTCTCGATCGCAATGGACACAAACGTTTCCTTTCTCCGGCCGACAATTGCATGAGGCCGTTTGAGGGCACCGATCGCTTGAGCATGAGTTCGCCGATTATAGCGCAGTTTCCTCAAAGGACCAGCGGCGAGCTGTTATGACAGGCGTGCTTGGCCATTGACTGACATGCCGAGATGGATAAAATCGCAGAATGGGTTCCGCTTACCGATCCTGCCCACCGGCGGGCTGATTGAGTGGACATGCTCAACGCGTCACACGTCACCGCTATCCCGTGACGATCCCTGTCAGCCATTGATGGTCAGCCTGTGCGCGCGCCCCTCATCTGCGAGGGGTCTCACCCGTGAGTGTCCCATCGAGTCGTTGTTTCGGAAAGATTGAACATGGCCCCTTCATCCAAAGACCTGTTTGACGACAGCACGATGAGCTTCGGCGAGCACCTGGAGGTGCTGCGCGTCCATCTGTGGAAGGCATTGATCGGCGTCTTCCTCGGCATCGTGATCGCTCTCTTCCAAGGGTCAGCCATTATCGGAGTTGTGCGTGGCCCCATCGATCAAGCGCTCAAAGCGTACGGTCAGACGGCCGAGGATGATGCTCAGGTGCTGCAAGACATCGACTTCTGGGAGCGGACCAAGAGCTGGTTGTGGGACCAGTCGGGACTCGATGCCATGAGTGGACAGGACGACCCGGGCCAAGAGGACGACCTCGAGGAAGGCGTCTCACAGCCTCCCACAAATGACACGATCCGTGTGGCGATCAACGCTGGCGAGTTGGGTAACGCGCTGCATCAGGTGGACCCGGAGGCGTACCCGGTCCCCTCCGAAGAAGCACGCAACACTTCAATCGAACTGCCGTTGTCAGCACCCGAGTTTCGTCAGTTCAAGATTGTGGCGGATCGCGCAAATAACGTTGTGGCCCTCAATGTTCAGGAGCCGTTTCTGACGTATCTGAAGGTCTCCATGATCTCCGGGTTGGTGCTCGCCAGTCCGTGGGTCTTCTATCAGATGTGGTTGTTCGTGGCAGCGGGGCTGTTTCCCCATGAGAGAAAGTACGTCTACTTGTACGGGACGATGAGCATGGTCCTGTTCGTGGTGGGAGTCGTCTTTTGTTTCTATCTCGTGTTTCCATTCGTGTTGGGATTCCTGCTCGGCTTCAACGAGATGCTGCATATCCAGCCGCAGATCCGTCTTTCGGAGTGGATCAGTTTTGCCGTCACATTGCCGTTATTGTTTGGCGTGAGCTTCCAACTGCCGCTGGTGATGCTGTTCATGGAACGGCTGAGTATCTTCGAGGCAGACGACTATCGTGAGAAGCGCCGTATGTCCATTCTGGTGATCGCCATCATTTCGATGCTGCTTACGCCTGCGGACCCCATCAGCATGTTGTTGATGATGTTTCCGCTGTGCCTGCTCTACGAACTGGGAATCTGGCTGTGCCAGATGTCACCCCCCAAGAGCCCATTCGAGACAGCCACCGCATGACGGGCCATTGTCATGGAGGCATCACTTCGAGCGATCGCCCCTTTCGAAGTCGCGGGATTCGCCCGAATTCAGCCGACACATCAATCGGCACGTCAGGACATCTGAACTCTGGCGAGTTCAGCTACAAGAGCAAGTCCTGCCATCTGAAATCCAATTGGACGCATTCAACGTGCGCCCCCCTCGGAATTACTTCCGCATGCGGCGTCGTTGACGACGTTCGAAACGTCTGGCTGATGACTCAATATCCGCTCGAAAGACGGCTGACCAGATTTCTGTCCGGCCGGTTGAATCCTGAAAGGCCATCAGATAAGTGTGGGAATCTGTCGGTCCATGCGTGCCGCCGGACTCAGTGATTCTCCGCGAGATGATCAGATCACGCGGACTCACGTCCGGAGGATTACTGAACACTTCGAATTGCGGACTCACTGGAACAAACGTCAAAAAGTCGAATCCCTCCAGAGTAGACTCTTCACGTTCGGTCGCATTTGGCTCGGTGCCGGTCGACGTCAACTCGCCTGCCGTGCTCACGGAATGGAGATCCATGAGAGGCCGTGCGGAGTAATCTTGAACCAGGTCCGCGCGCGCTGTTGTGAAGGATGTCAGAAGGAGTATGGTCCCGGCACAGATGGGGAACACGCGTGTGATGAATGCCATGAGGTTTTCAGGTGTTGGGGATGAACTCGCGACGTCCGTCGCTTGATTCGGGGGAGCCTCCCGCCCTCCGTTCAGGCCCGACGACAGGATGACGAGTGCCTCGGACATTCTCAAGTGCTGCGACATCGATCTGTGCGAAATCCGTGAAGCCGTCGACGAGCGATTCACGAGATCAACTTGGAAATCCGGTCAAACACATCGTTCAGCATTTCTTCGGTCAATCGTCCGGTGAATGTGTTTTGCTGGCTGGGGTGATAGCTGCCGATGAGATGCCGGCCGTCCGTCAATTCAAAAGAGGCTCCATGACCGAATTTTGGGATGCGTCCGGTGTACCAGTCGCGTGAGCGTGCCAGGTCGATGACGGCCCTCCACGCGAGTTGGCCCAATGCAAGGTACACCTGCGGCTCGACGAGATCGACGGTCTTCTCGAACCATTCGCGGCAATGCCCGACCTCCTCGCGAGTCGGTTTGTTGTCGGGCGGTGCACAATGACAGGCGGCCGTGATCGAACAGCCTTTGAGTTTGAGGCCGTCGACTTTCGACACGGACTCGGCCTGGGACGCGAAGCCCGCACGGTGGAGAGCCCGGTAGAGCCAGTCGCCACTACGGTCGCCGGTGAACATGCGACCGGTCCGGTTGGCACCGTGAGCGCCCGGGGCCAGTCCGACAATGAGCAGGCGACCGTCCGGATCGCCGAAGTTGGGAACCGGGCCGCCCCAGTAGTCGCAGTCGATGTAGGCCCGCCGCTTCTGCTCGGCGATTTGACGGCAATGCTCCCGCAACCGCGGGCAGCGTTCACACTGGATGATTTCCCGGTTGAGTCGTTCCCACTTGGACATGGCCGCATCGTGACGTGTGACGTGTCCGGTGGCAACGGTCGTGTCGATCGCGCAAGCGTGTTGGCCTCAGTTGAGTCTGCGTGTTGAATCGCCTCGTGATCGGGTCATGAGGTCGCATGCCTCCGTCCGATGCCGATCGAGTGAAGATCCCGCGAGCGTGCATGTCGCTCTTGTGAGCGGACTTCTGTGAGGGTTAGGATGGATTCGAGTCGGATGCTGATGGCCGATGTTTCGCCAACCGGAGCTTCCCAGTGAGTAAGACCAGTTACGCAGCCATGTCCCTCATCGCCGCCGTCCCGGCGATGTTTCTGTGCTACCTGATGACGATGGCCTTCTTTCAGAACGCCGACAAGATGCCAGGGCTGCTTCCCGCCATCGCCGGCGTCACCCTCCTACTGAGCGCGGCTGTCGCCGTCGTTCCGGTGGGCATCATGATCGGCGGCAGAAAGGGCCCGAAGGCCTCGAAGGAAGCAGCGACGGCAGCTGCCCCAGCTGCGGCGCCCTCCGAAGAACTCGAAGTCGACGAGAGTCTCGACGCTGACGAACTCGAATCGTCGGACGACATCGACAGCGAATGGGACGACTCGCAAGAGCTTGATCTCGACGACTCGGAGGAGTTTGATTCGTCCGACGACGAATTCATGGAGTCAACGGACTTCGAATCCGTCGAGACGAACGAGTTCATGGAGTCGTCCGATTTCGAGCCCATTGAGGACGAGATCCTGGAGTCGACGGAATTCGCATCCGTCAACACGGGCGAACTCATGGAGTCGAAAGACTTCGAACCCATCGAGGACGAGTTCAGCGAGGACGAACAGGCGGTCGAAACCATGGAGATGGAATCCGACGAGCTCAACATGGATGACGATGATGATTTCGAATTCGAGGACGATCTCTCGGACGAATTTGACGTCAACTTTGATTTCGACGACGATGATGACGTTTTCAAGTGAGCCGTCCGGCTGGCTCATTCGTAACTCATCCTCTGAGGAGATCTGAGCCAGACATCCATGAGTGAACTTCTAACTGACGTGGCATCCGTCCTCGGTCGCATTCCAAGCGGCCTGTTTATCCTCACTGCCAAGAACGCTGACGGCGATGAGACTGGGTTGCTGGCGAGTTGGGTCCAGCAGGCCGGCTTCGACCCACCGATGGTGACCGTTGCCGTGAATCAGTCACGGTACCTCAATGACTGGCTGGCAGAGTCGCCTCGTGTGGCGATCAGCGTTGTTGGCGAATCGCAGAAGCAATATCTCGGCCACTTTGGACGAGGGTTCGAGCCGGGCGAGTCGGCATTTGAGGGGCTCGACATCGCACGCACCTCGTACGGCCTATCGGTGTTGGCAGATTGTCTCGGTTGGCTCGCGGGTGATGTCACCGGTTCGCTCGACGCAGGGGATCACCGGGTCTACGCCGTCAGGGTCACCGAATCGTCTGGCGGACCACGACTCGCCGACGAGAAGCCGTGGGTTCACCTGCGCAAGAACGGCCTCGGCTACTGACCGATGTCGATCGCACACCGGCGAACGTCAATCGTCGCTGGCGAGGACCGACGCGTCGAAGTGGCAGTCGAGCGCGAGCCATAGCGCGCGGGCATGACGAAAGAACAGCATGGGCACCAACACACAGAAGACAGCCAGCGGTGCTGCGAGTTGGCGGTTGCTCCATCCCATCCCGAAGTGCAGAGCAAAGTAGATCGCGGTCAACGAGACGGCTGTCAGCCCATAGTTGATGTAGGTTGACCCGAGAAAGTACCCGGACGCGCGCTCATACTTGAAGCGGCATTCACTGCATCGTTCGGGCATGGTGAACCAGCCGGTGAAGAGTTGGCCAATTCCGCAGCGTGGGCATCGGAGCTTCATGGCCCGACTGACCAGCGTTTCAAACGTGGGTCGGGGCTGAGGTGCAGGGGCGTCTTCGCTCATGACACGCTCCATTGCACCGGGTCTCGCTCGGTCTCGCTGGCACAGCAGTTCACCTCGGCGAACTGTTGTGAGATCACGTCGGCCAGATGTTCGACCGCCGGTCGCTCGGTCGCATAGTGACCGGCCAGCACCATCGCGATCCCCGACGTGCGTGCCTCCAGGCAGGCATGAAACCTCGCCTCCCCGGTCAACAGCACGTCACAGTGATTCCGCTGAGCGTCAGGCAGGAACTCCGCGGCCGACCCGCAGGCAATCGCCACGCGGTGGACTCTCTGGGTCTCGTCACCCACGTACTGCAGGTAAGGAATCTTCAAAGTGGTCTTCACTCGATCGTTGAACAGGGCGAGTGACATCGGATGCGGCAACTCTCCGAAACGTCCGCTTCCCACGGGCGAATGGGCCGAGGGAACGACCCGCAGTCCGTCCTCGATCGCGTGTCCCTCCGCCGGTGCGACTGGTCGCAAGGCGTCGATGTCGGTCAGCCCGAGCGACTCCGCCAGTTGTCGGTTGATGCCGGCCGATGCACTGTCGAATGCCGTATGTGGACTGTAGACCGCGATTCGTGCCGCCATCAGGTCGAGCAGCATGCGGCCTTCAGACGTCTCACTGGTAACCCGCTGAAGACCGCGAAACATGATCGGGTGATGAGTGACGATGAGTTGCACGTCTTGTTCGATCGCCTCGGCTGCCACATCGGGGGAGAGTGTCAGGCATGTCATCACACGGCTGACCTCGTTCTCCAGATTGCCGACCAACAGGCCCACGTTGTCCCAGTCCTCCGCCAGATCGAGCGGCGCGAACGACTTGAGAAATTCAACCATCTCCAACAAACGCGGCACAATCACTGTCTCTTAGTTCAAGGTTCAACAACACATCCCAAGCCGACGGCTCCGCCGTCGAACAACGTCACTCACGGTCGCGGTGAATTCTCGTGGAGCGTCACAGATAAGACTTCGGTTTGGGTGGCAGGGTCAGACCAACGGGATGGCCCTGGCATTGTGCATCCAAATGCCGGGGCCATCCGCTTCGCTCCTGACCCCGCCACCCGAAAATGAAGCCGTGACGCTCCTCTAGGGGTTCGCGTCACGAGCATCGTAACGTCCACCTGACTTATACAGCGGGAGGTAGCGATAGTACACCTCCAGGCAGAGGGTCGCGAGCGCGGTCGTATAGACGCGTCCGCCGTAGGGACCCCATTCGCCGCGAGGCTCCCAAGAGCCGGCGAACTTGCCGCGAGTGACCTGTTCCGAGACCAGCAGGTCTCGCAGTTGCTCGTTCCATCGCCGCCACGGCTCGCCGCCGTACTGAAAGGTCGCGAGCGTTCCGTAGTACCACGCGTAGTAGTTCATGCTGGTGCGCTGAGGCAGGTTCTGCATCAGGTAACGGATCGCTTCCTCACTTGACGGATGCGATCGGGAGAGCCCCATCATCTGTTTGCAGAAGAGAGCCTCGGCCGTCATCGACGCGGAGACGCCGTCGGTCGAGCGGTATGCGGCCAGCCCGTCGCTCTGCCCACGACTCATATCTTTGAGGAACCGCACCATTTCCGTCTTCGTTCGCGCGGGAACGTTGATGCCTCCCATTTCCGCACTCTTGAGCGCCATCAACTGCCAGCCGAACATACTCATGTCGCCGTACGTGTTCTGTCGAGAGACGTATCTCCATGATCCATCCGGCGTCTGATTTTTGACGATGAAGTCGACCGCCTTCACAAGCGGCTGCCGTAACCATTCGCCGTCACCGGACTCGCTTCGCATGGCGTATGCTTCTGCGAGAGCGAAGCTCGCCATCCCGTGACAGTACATGCCCGCGATAAAGGACGCGTCGCCGCCGAGGTAGCCGCTCTCCACCTGTTGCTCAACGAGCCACGTCAAAGCCCGGCGGACGGTGCCCGCGTACTCACCGTTTTCCGGCGTGTGACCAGCGCCAAGGAATGCGAGGACCGCAAGAGCCGTCACCCCCGTGTCCGCATCACCTCCGACGTTCGGGCGTTCATTGTTACTTGTGCTTTCCTTCGCGGTGCCAGCTCCGAAGCGGCTCGCGTCCCAGAACCCTTGTTCGTCCTGCGTTGATGCGAACCACATGAGCGCGTCCTCCACGGCCCGTTCCGATTCTTCGGTTCCACCAAACTCCCGCGTTGCCAGTTCACGTTCTTCGACACTCCGGAGTTTGTACGTCTGTGGAACCTTGATCAGATCACTCTCTCGCAGGGGGGCGAAGTTTTGTCGTTGCAAGTCGGGGAGTTCCGGTCGACGGTCGGGATTTGTGCGGACACTGTCCAGCGATGCGAGAGGACGATCCGTCGATGGACGATCGGTTCGCGGAAGAATGTCGAATCGCTGACGTTCTGGAGCAGTCTCTGTCGAGTTACGTGGGGAGCGTGCCTCGGAACGTGCGAACTCAGGGCGACCCGCAGCTGTCCGCTCACCGGGGGAATCCGGTTCCTCACGACGGCCGGTCTCTTCGATCTCCAGGGGGACGGTCACCGGTCCAGCACGATTGCGAATGTCGTCTGAGTCGTCGCGCTCCTCGAGTCGGGCCAGTTCCTCAGTGTGTGCTCGGATCGAGGCAGCGTCCGGTTCGGGGATGTAGTCGCTGCGAAGGCGGTCGACGCTTCCGAACTTTGGTTTCTCCTGATCGGGTTCCGGTGAAGGCTCAGCCGGGGACGCATCGCTGCGTTCTCGTTCGGGCGAGGGAATCGCCTGCTCTTCGCGAGACTTCAACTCAGGAGTCTCGACCTCAAGAGGCAGCACTGCCTGTTGCGTGGACCCTTCCACGGCGGCGATTTGTTGCTCAGGAAGTTCGGTCGGTTGATCCGGAAGCACGCTGATGTCGTCGAGTCTCCGGTCGTCGAGCTTCACCGGCTCTGGACGAGGCGGGGGGGCTTCATCCAGTTCGAGCGGCTCCAGCGTCTGGTCGAATCGCGTCAACTCTTCCGACTGTGTCTTCGGGATCTCCTCCCAGACCGGTGTGTTCCCCGTGCGCAATTGATGCGTTGTCTGAGGACTTTCACTCACGACCGCATTGATCTCGATCGGCTCCGGCGTTTCTTCGTCGAGGTAACGCAACAACTGTCCACGGTACTCGGGGATGAGGGCCACCAGTCCGCACCCCATCGAGAGGTGCACGCCGAGTGAAAACAGCAATGCTTTACTCGAAACCTGTCGGTTCCCCCAACGGGTCGCGAGCATTGTCAGAAAGTGAGCCCCGGCGATGATGAACCCGATACACAGCAACAGCCAGAACGCCGGCTGAAGAATCGTCAGCAGGAGTTCGAGCATGCGAGTGACATGCAGCGACGGGTCGAAGATGGCAAGCATCCTCAGCCTCCCTCTTCGGCGAGCTGATTCGCCAACTGCACGTTCGTAATCTGCACCTGTTGACAGATGCTCAGGACATCCATGATCCGCTGATACACAACGGCACTGTCGCCCCGCACGATGACCGCCTGATCGGCATAGCGTTCGTGGGCTTGTTTGAGGGCATCTCGCAACTGCTCCGGCGAGACCGCATTGTTCTTCAGGAAAAACGTACCATCTCGAGCGACGTTCACCACGATCTCATCCGGCAGTGCTGTCAATGGTTGAGCCACTGAGACTGAAGGCAAATCAATCTCGTACTGCCGTTCGGCATTCGTGAACTGTGTCCCGACCATAAAGAAGATCACCAGCAACAGCACGATGTCGATCATCGGCGTGAGATTGAGGCCCGGCTCTTCGGGCGGATGTGTCTTCAGCGGCATGTGACGGCCTTCGTTCGAGTCCGTGGTGAGGGCCCCCGCATTATACTCACTGCCTCGCAAAGTGGAGAGACCGAATGGCCTGATAAACGTCACGTCGGTTTATGGACGAACGATCAAACGCGACTCATTCAGGATTATCGGTCGATCGAGAGTCGATGCCGACTCGTAACCCCCAGTCGGATCGACGTTTTGGACGGTCCTTTGTCGAACTCGCTATACCTCCCATTTGGGGGATTCGGTTAGGATGTGAGTTCTCGTCTGTGCCTGTTTCAGGACCTTGTTTTTGGTTGGGTGGCAGGGGCAGATGCGAAGCGGACGGCCCTGTGTGCGCCGGACCGGGCCTTCCCGTTGGTCAGACCCGGCCACCCCGTCAACAAGTTTTGAAGCCGGCGCCTGCCATCTTGCGTCGCTGAGTGTTCGTGGAGTTGTTGCATGTCCTATCGTGCCGTCAAACGTCTCCTGGGAGAGACGAGTCTGGAGCGGAAGTGCCGCTTCCTGTTCGGCGGTGGACTGATGCTGCTCATCACCGGAAGTTTCTACTTTTACGCCAAGCTGAACCTGCGAATCATCCGTGACCAGAACCGTGAGCAGGCGAGTTTGCTGGTGGCTCCCAGTCTGCTCACCGTCCATTCCCGCGATGCAGGCATCAAGGAGGATTACCTGCCCATTTTTGAAGAAGTGGCAGACTCTCTTCAGGCGGCAGACCCTGATGTCAGGAATTACACTTTCGAACTGCTGCAAACGACCGACACAGCTACGGCACTCACACAGGCCAAAGTCCCACCATCCGACAAACGCGCGCAGGACAAGACCAGTCGAGTCGCCATGCACGAGTTGGAGGAACGCTATCGCAAATTGAGCGGAGAACCGGTCGATGGTGCTCCCCTCGAGACAGTGATCGAGGACACCGAGAACGGCGAGTTTGAGTACTACCGGGTCGTGCTGGCTCGTGAGTCGTGTGTCGATTGTCACCGAAGTCGTCAAAAAGATGCGTCTCTCGATGTCGGTGACATGTTGGGAATCGCACACATTTCGATGCCGTTGGCGAAAACGAGCCGCGAAGTCCAACAGAACAATGCCATCCTGATCGCGATGGCACTCGTCACCGCGTCACTGGCGATGGGGGCAGCGTACGCCATCGTGCGTTACGTCATCGTCAAGCCGGTGTTGCACCTCAAGGACGTCAGCGATGCCATCGCTCACGGAGAGCTCGATCAACGGGCCGACATCCGCACTGGGGACGAGTTCGAGGAGCTCAGCCATGCCTTCAACCGCATGTTGCGACACCTCGTCACCGTGCAGGATGAGTTGCAGCACGTGAACAACAATCTCGATGCGAAGGTCGACGAACTCGCACAGGCGAACCTCAGCCTGCACGAAATGAACAAGATGAAAAGCGAGTTCCTCGCCACGATGAGTCACGAGCTTCGCACTCCGCTCAACAGCATTCTCGGGTTCAGCGACGTGCTCTCCGGAGCCAGCAATCTCGACGAGAAGCAGCGACGGTTCGTCACCAACATTTCGACGTCGGGACAGAATCTTCTGACCTTGATCAACGATATTCTCGACCTCGCGAAGATCGAAGCCGGGCGAATGGACCTGCACGTGGTGGAGTTCTCGCTGACCGATCTCGTCGAACGGCAAACGTCTCACATTCGACCGCTGGCGGAGCGCAAAAACATCGAGCTCAAATGGGAGGTCGATCCGCAGTTGCCGCTGGCTCAGACAGACGCCGGCAAGTTGCAGCAGATCCTGAACAACCTGTTGTCCAACGCCGTCAAATTCACCCCTGAAGGGGGGCGTATCCACGTGCAGGCGTTATGGGAGCACGACGGACGGAAGCAGACGGGGAATCAGGAGAACGAACGTCAACAGACAACCGACCAACTGGACTGGGCCGCGCTGATCGTCGCCGACACTGGCGTCGGCATCCCGCTTGATGATCAGGACATGATCTTTGAGAAGTTCCGCCAGGGCACAGTGGCCCCCGGAGAGGGTGACGCACTGACTCGCGAATACGAAGGGACCGGACTCGGCCTGTCGATCGTCAAGGAGCTCTCTCGCTTGCTCGGCGGAGAGGTAATGCTGGAAAGCGAATTCGGGAGAGGAAGCACATTCTCCGTTCGCTTCCCCTTGCGGTTGCAACCAACATTTGCCAACGATGCCGACTCGCTCAAACACCAGACCGTCGAATTCCGCAAGAGCGCCGACCTGGCGACCGACCAAGACTCAACATCGACCCGCGACGCGGGATGACGCCCCCCCGGAAAGAATTGAGCCGCACATTTGAAATGTGCGGCTCAACGTGATCCGATAAATAGATGTCAGTGTTGCTCAGACGGAGGACTCACTCAGGCAGACGCCCGGTCTCGACCATCGGGAATGGACCGGTGAGCGACTTCATGAAGGCCACGAGGTCCTGCTTGTCCTGATCGGTCAGATCGAGTTTCTTGATCTTCTCGGACAGCCATTCGTTGGGGTGCCCCCCCCTCGCATACCACTCGACAACTTCTTCAAGTGTCTTCTGACTGCCATCGTGCATGTAGGGACTGGTGAGTTCGATGTTCCGAACGGTCGGAGTCTTGAACGCTCCTTTGTCCTTCTCGTCACCGGTGACAGCGAAGCGACCGAGGTCCGGCTCCTCGGCATCCATGCCGACTCCGAGATTGTGGTACTTCTCATCGGTAAAGTTCGCACCAACGTGACACGCCGTGCATCCGGCCTTCTCACCGAAGAACAACTCGCGTCCACGAATCGCGCTCTCAGACATCGGATGCTCATCAGCGAGTGCCTTGGCCTCTTCGTATTCGGCGTAGAGATCAGGTTCGTCTTCCTTCAATTCCCCAAGATCGTCTTCCGTGGGGAACTGATCGAGGAACGGTTTGACGGCCGCGTAGTAATCATAGGGTGACGGACCAGTGACGATGGCTCGCTCGAACGTGGCGATCGCTTTGCCGATGTTGTCGATGTTGACCGAGTCCGCTCCAAACACGGCGTCAAACTGGACACGGTACGCTTCGAGTCCCTTGACCGTTTCCACGGCAACATCGTGCGTGTTTGCCATTTCAATCGGATTGGCAATCGGGCCGACAGCTTGTGCTTCGAGCGATTCCGCACGGCCATCCCAGAACTGCGGACCGCTCAGAATTCGGTTGAAGCTCACAGGCGAGTTGCGATTGCCCGTCTGCCCCTCAACACCGACGCCAAATTGAGTTTGTGCGCCATACCCCATTGCTGGATCGTGACAGCTGGCACAACTGATAGTTCCGTCCGATGACAGCCGTTTATCGAAATACAGCTGACGTCCCAGTTCGATCTTTGCTCGCGTCAGTGGATTCTCTTCGATGCCGACGATCTGCTTCTCACCCAGGCTCAACCCGAGCGGGAGTGTGATCGACAGAGATTCATGCACGCCGGGCGTGGCGAGCCATTCCTTCACCTGTTCGACCGTCAATGGACCTTCTCCGGGAATACCCTCGTAAAGCGATTCGTCTCCGAGTACGACAGATGTCGGCAATAGCTCTTGATTCCCGGTCGCCGAACTCGTTGCCGGTTCGGGAGTCTCGGCCGGTGCGGGTTCCGGCTCGGGTGTACCTTCGGGGGTCGGCTCTTGCGGGGTCGATCCGTCGTCCGTTGCAGCTGGCGACGCTTCGTTGACTGTTTCCGCGTCGGTCGGCTCGCCCAGATCGGTCGCGGAGTCGGGCTCAGAGCTTTCGCTCACAGCACTCCCCGCTTCACCCGCGGTGGGCGCTGGCGCCTGAGCAGGCTCTGAAGGGCATCCCAGCATGAGGAGGGGACAGCAGGACAACAGCACGACAAACACTCGTCGGCACAACACACAACACATGGATCCGTTCCTCGATTCTTGTTCTGACGTGTCGGAAGAAATCGACGGGAGCTGCTCCGCCAATCGTTATCCTAGACCGACGGGCACCGGGAGTCCAACGCATGGGGACTCGCACCACGATCCCTCAACTCGCGCGGCGGTCCATCAAATCGTAGAATCGTCCAGAAGCAATCGCTCGATGCCCACACAGCACGTGTCGTCACGTGCTGAGCCGTTCTTGCCGATGAAGGTTTCGACATCTGACACAAGCGCCTTGATCTGCGATCCGATTCCTCCGTTCACGGCCGCAAGACACTGTTTCAATCGCTCGCGCCCGTAGATCGCCCGGTCACCACTCATCGCTTCGGTGACACCATCGGTGAAGGCGAGCAGGGTGTCGCCCGGCTCGAGGTGAACTGTGACCGCGTTGTATTCGTGATCCGGCATGATCCCGAGCGGCAGACCGGACTCCTCCTTGGCGACCGGCTCAATGGTGCCGTTCGATCGGCGAAGCTGCGGAGGGATGTGCCCCGCATTCACCACGACGATGTCACCTGTTTCCGGATCAAGAATCATCACCACAAAGGTGACAAACCGATGTCCGATTCCGGAGCCGGTGATGTCCCGGTTCAATCGATTGAGTGCCTCGGCTGGGTTTTCGGCGGTGAACAGCTCGTAACGTGTTGACGCGTACAGTCGTGCCATCAACAGAGCAGCCGGCATGCCCTTGCCCGCGACATCCCCCAACGCGATCGCGATGCGCTTATCCGGCATGGCGATGTAATCGAAGTAGTCGCCGCCGACGCTCATCGCTGCCTCGTAGTAATCGGCAAACGCATATCCTGGTACCTTTGGACGCTCTTTGGGAAGAAAACCAAGTTGCACCTGAGTGGCAAACTCAAGGTCGCGCTCCACATCCCGTTGTTTGATGACTGCCTCGTGCAGCCGGGCGTTCTCAAGTGCCATCGCCGCTTGCGACGCGACACTCACCAGCAGGTCGAGGTCTTCCTCCGTGAAGCCCGGATCAGATCGGCGGGTGTCAATCTGGATCACGCCGATCGCCTGCTGTGCCGTGTCAAGCAGGGGCACGCACATCATCGCCCGGATGGCGAACTGGGACAGGCTTTTGCTGCCGGAGAACCGCGAGTCATCCTGCAAGTCGCGACTCAGCATCGCCTCGCCTGAGTCGATCACCTTTCTCACGATGGTCATACTCACCGCCACCTGATCCGTCGCATCCGCTCCGCGAGCGCGGGTCGCCTTCACCCGCAACTTTTCGGTCTGCGGATCCTTGAGCAGGATGAACCCTTCATCTGCCTGCGGAAAGATGCCGAACAGCACAGCGAGAATCTTTGGCAGGACGGAGTCGATCTCCAGCTCTCGCCGCAACGCCTGACTGATCTCAAGAATGGCCTTGAGCTTGACGTCCGGGTGAGGCCCCAGTCGAAACGCATCCGAGGCCAAGCGACTGGTATCCACCTTGGCGATGATGGAGGAAATGTCGTCCTCGAATTCTTCATCCAGGACGCCACCCGTTCCGAACGATTCGAGTTCAACCGTCGCAACACCGGGACCGACCGGCATCTCAGCCGTCGTTGATCGCACAAGTGTCTCCCGTGTCGAATTCGGGTCGTCGCCGGTGATGCTGTCCGTCTTGAGAATCAGGCTCGACGGCGGAAGATCATTGCGGAGTTGGAACCCCACAACGATATCGCACACCCGAATCTGATCGCCGTCGCTCAGCAGAGTCCGGCCGTCGAGTTGCTGACCGTTCAGAAACGTGCCGTTCCGGCTGCGGAGATCCTCCAGGTAGAACGTCCCATGACTCTCCAGGATCTGCGCGTGATGCCGGCTGACGGAGGCGTTGTCCAGCACGACCTGACAATTGGGATGACGACCGAGGATGGTCCGCTCCTCACTGAGAGGCATCACGCGACCCGTCTCATCACCAGAGAGCACTCGCAGGATGGCCACAGATCGATCCTAACTACGCCTGACAGAGAAGAACTTCACACCGCGATCACGAAGCCTGATCTTACTCCTCTTCAAGACAACGGGTCAACAACGAGTTCGATCATCGGCAATTCCTCAGCGGCGGACGAGCATTCTCACGCCGAGACGTCGACCACCCGCAGGTCGTGACTGCCGTCCGCCCGGGCCGTTTCGAAATACACGAGTCGGCGATCACCCACATCCAGCACGTCGAAGTATCGCAGGGCTCCGCTCGCGTGCGGCTGATGCATCAACGGGCCGCTGCGGGTCACCCGATGCCAGTGACGCAGGTCAGAGCTGTAGGCCAGTCCGACACGTTCCTCGTAGTTCTCCTCGACTGACGCGGAGCCGTCATACAGGCCGAGCCAGAGTCCGTCCTCTCGCCAGACGGTGCCGATGCGTGAGCAGTAGCAATCCCACCCCGCTTCGCTCGGTCCGAAGATCTCTCCCTCCCATTGCCAGTCGAGTCCGTCCTCGCTGGTGGCGAGACCCGTGCGGGACTTGATCAGCCCTGTGTTGTAGGCGTCATTCGTGCCGTGCATCTCAGCGGCGGAGGCGTCCCCTTCCGCAGTTGCATAGCTGACAATCATGTGCCACAAGCCGGCGAGACGAAACACGAACGGGTCCTTCACCCCCTCGGTGTTGGTGCCGGCTGCGGTGAGGATCGGCTCGACCTTCGAGAAGTCGAAGTCAGCCGGAGTTGCTGCGCTGATGCGATCCGTTCGCCAGCGACCGTCAACCGGGTCGACATAACTGGGATACATCACCCACGAGCCATCATCCTGAGCCGCCAGGGCACAGCGTTCGATGCTGGTCGTGTTGAGCGCCGCCTTGTGACCCGTCCAGACTGGCTCGAAGGAGATGCCATCTTCACTTCGTATGATGTGAATCTCGGCTCCGCGATCAGGCTCGACGCCCCTCGGACGTCGGACGCGATAGACGAGATAGATCGAGCCATCCTGTGGATCCGTTGTGACGGACGGAGCACCGACCCAGTACCCTTTCCCTTCACCGACAGGCGAGACGACGACCGTCCCGTCATTCGGATCAAACTGGAAGGCATCAGCCCAGCGGCGAGTGAAGGCAAACGGCATCATCGTGACTTTCAAGAAGATGATCTGAAGAAAACTTGAGGCGAATTCGCGTGTCGTCGCATGATGAGTCAGAGAACGTCGCTTGTCCACCGGACGATCGTCCCCTTTCCGCCGTTCTGCTCGATCAGCAGGCCCTTCGCCAATTGCGTCAGACAATCAACCGCACGTCCGTCGCTTGCATTTTCGCGGTAGACTCCAATCGCCGTTTGCATGTCCCCCAAACCGCGTGCACAATGAAGGGCACGGTCTGCGTGGAAGGTCCGCTCCAGGAAGGATGTTGTTGTGTCAGGCAGATTTCACGAAAAAGTCGCCGTCATCACCGGCGTGGGAGACAAAGGCATTGGAAGTGCCATCGCCGAGCGACTCGCATCCGAGGGAGCCGCAATTGCAGTGCTGTGGTGGGATCGCCCGGACCGTCTGCTCAAACGCTTCGTCAAACGGGGAGTGCCTCACATCGACGTGCAATGCGACGTCACAAACCAGTCCTCCGTGACGGCTGCCATCGACGCCTGCATGTCGGAGTACGGGCAGATCGACGTCCTCGTGAACAACGCGGGTGTTGATGCACCGCAGTTCGCTGCCGACACGTCCGACGACGAATGGAACCGTCAGATCGACGTCAACCTGACCGGCGCCATGCGAATGACACGCTCGGTCCTGCCGCTTTTGAGCGAGCCGGGCGGCGTCATCGTCAATATTGCCTCCGCTCTCGGACTCGCAGGGTGTGCTGGCTATTCGGCCTACAGCGCGAGTAAGGCGGGCCTCATTGGCATGACCAAGTCGCTGGCGATGGAACTCGCACCGCGCAGACAGCGGGCCGTCTGCGTCGCCCCCGCACTCGTGCATACTCCCATGATGCACCGCCACCTCGACACGCTCACGCACGAGATGATTGGTCAGGTTCACGCGGCTCACCCGATCGGCATGGGCACGGTCCACGACGTCGCCAACGCAGTCGCGTTCCTCTCCAGTGACGAAGCAATGTGGATCTCCGGCACCACGCTCCCGCTCGGCTGGATCGAAGGCTTCGCCCTCCCCGCCGAAGGCCTGATGCAACGTCCGGCCGCCGCTCAAACTGAGGTAATGCCCGAACAGGTTACTCCCGCGCCCAAGAATGCAACTGTCCCAGTTGACGCGTAAGCGTTCCCCCTTCTCCCCTTGAGGGAGAGGGTGGCCCGACGCGGCCGCGCACGTTCGACTCTCGCAATCCGCTCGCGTTACAATCTGAGAACTCACTTGTTTGACTCATTCTCAGGATTGCCTCATGCGACGCCCGCTCTCTGTGTTCGTTACGTGTTCCGTTCTTCTACTGGCCACAATCGCAACGTTTGTGGTCTCACACACCGAAGCTGATGTTCTCACAGCTGGCAACGGCAAACGGTGGTATCGCGGCAACATGCACACGCACTCGCACTGGAGTGACGGCGACGATTACCTCGAGATGATCGCAGACTGGTACGTCACGCATGAGTACGACTTCCTGGTCTTTACCGATCACAACGTGCTGGCAGACAGTGAGAAGTGGGTCACCGTCGACAAGACAAAAGGCAAGCGGCAGGCATACGACAAACTCAAGGCCCGCTTCCCCGACTGGGTCGACGAGCGCGGCGAGGGGGAGAATCTCGAAGTCCGACTGCGTCGGTTCGATGAAGTCGCCGAGCGGTTCAACAAGCCGGAGGAGTTTCTGCTGATTCAGGGCGAAGAGATCAGCGACTCCTACGAACGGCTGCCCATTCACATGAACGCCAGCAACGTCAAGGAAGTCATTCCGCCCATGCGGGGTGAGAGCGTGCAGGACACGATTCAGAACAATGTCAACGCCCTCGTCGCGCAGCGGGAGCGGACCGGGCAGCCGATGATCATTCACCTCAATCACCCCAACTTCGGTTACGCCATCCGGGCTCGTGACCTGTTTTCGATCACCGGCGAGAAGTTCTTCGAGGTCTACAACGGACACCCCGGCGTGAATAACTCGGGCGACCATCAGCACGCGTCGACCGAGGACATCTGGGACGTCGTGCTCGCTCATCGCTTGGGCGAACTCGGCCTGCCGGTGATGTACGGGATTGCCACCGACGACGGCCACTCCTATCACAACATCCCCGACCGCACGAGCAACCCCGGCCGCGGCTGGGTGCAGGTGCTCGCTGCCGAACTGACCCCCGCTGCCCTCATCGAAGCTCTCGAAGCGGGCCAGTTCTACGCCTCCAGCGGCGTCACCCTCAAGAGTGTCACTTCCTCAGCCGACGGCCTCTCCCTCGAAGTCGCCCCGGACCCCGGCGAGTCCTACACCATCGAATTCATCGGCACCATGCAAGACTTCGACCGCACCAGCCAGCCAATCACCGACGAAGACGGCAAAGAGATCCACACAACTCACCACTACTCCAGCGACATCGGCAAAGTCCTCAAAACCGTGAAAGGCACCAAAGCCTCGTATACCTTCACCGGCCAAGAACTCTACATCCGAGCCACCATCACCTCCGACACCAAACACCCCAACCCGTCCGAGGTGAATGATCTCAAACAGGCATGGTGCCAACCAGTTGTTGGGCCAGGGGCAAAGAGGTTAGAGTAAATGGATGGGAGTAGGTGCGATCGCCCACGCATCCTCAATCGTCCCAGCGCCCATGCATTTCAGACGTGAGGAATGCTCAGGATGTCCATTTACGCTGCGTGTCCACAAGGCCATCGACTGAAGGTGCCCAGCAAACTGGCTGGGAAGACGGTTCGGTGTCCAAAATGCTCTCGGACGTTCCAGATTCCTGCGGAAGATCCGGCCGCCGACGAGATTGTTGTCGTGTCGGAGGAGCCGTCGGTGGCAGGCGATCGCGGTATTGTCCGACTGTCTCCGGCATCACTGCTGTTGATGGGAGCGGGTTGTCTCGCGACGATCGTGGTTGTGGGTTTCGTCTGGATGTTCATCGCGGGGCGAGAGGCGGCAGCACCGTCTGCGGAAAGCAGTTCCGGTGCAGAGCACTTGCAGGCTGACATTCGCGAGGCCATTTCGATGTTGCAGGAAAAGCAGTATCGAATGTTTATCTACGATTTCATGCCTCCGGCAACCGGTGCCAAACTTGATCGACTGGCCAAACAGTCCGGAGCCAGAGCAGCCGACGCGCTCATTTCAGACGAAGAAGTCATCGAACTTATCGCACACCTCGAAGGGGCCCTAACCGGAGAGATGGTTTTTAATCGTGACAACACACTGGCAGAAGTGACCTACGTTCGAAAGCCGGTGGAAATCGTTCCTGAGTCATTTCCAGCAAATGCTCCTGCATCCGATGGCGAGTTTCTCGGTGGAGTTGTTTCCGGACTTGGAGATGACCTCCCTCGAATGCTGCGAAAGGCAGCCGAACTGCTTCGATCTGACCAATTCATGACCTTCGCTGAGAGTGTCTATCCCCATATGGAATTGGACCATTTCATGCCTCAGGAAAAGATATTCATGCATGTGATGATGTTCCAGGCAGATGAAGAGATGCAGGACGCCATGATCCGGGATCTGGAGGAGGCCGCAAATTCAGAGATCGATGTGAACGGGAACGTCGCCGAGGTCCGCCTGCCTCCGCTTGTTGAGGGTGATCCCGAGCGTCACTTCAAGTTCGAGTTGATTGACGGCAACTGGCGATTCTACGACGGTCAACAAACATCGAGGGCAGAGTACGCGCGGCTCATGGCGAAACCAATCCCTCGCCACACTACCGAGGCTGACAAAGGATCAATTTCATTCGTTCTGATTGAAAATCGATGGCGTATGAGGGACGAACCCCAATCTCAACCCTTAACCGATTGATGCCCCACACTTATCGCCCGTGTTCGGAGACGCCACTATGACACCAATGCGACGTCGAGGCTTCACGATGATCGAGTTGCTGACCGCTTCCGCCGTGGTGGTTTTGCTATTATCAACACTCCTCCCTGCTGTGCAGCGGGCTCGTGACGACGCCCGCAAAAACCTCTGCAGGCAACATCTGAAAGTGCTTGGCCTGGCACTGCACAACTACCACGATGTCTACATGATGTTTGCACCCGGTTGGTTCACTCGTCGCCCCGAGGGAGCCGGGCATGCGGCGACCGGTTGGCAGGTGTCGATCCTCCCGTATATCGGAAATGGCCTTAAGAACCATGACTGGTCTTCGATCGAGTCATTTGATTCTGAACTGCATCAATCGTTGGAGTCAGTACATGGTGTTTACGAACCAGCCTCCGGCGACACATCCCTGCTCAAGACGTCAATCTCTCTCTACCGCTGTCCCGTTGATGCAATGGATGCAACCAATCCTTTCCGCGGGGGATGGGGCACGTCGAACTATTCCGGCAACTATGGTTCCATCCCAGTTCCCCGATGGGCTCAAACCGATTTCTGGCCCGGACAAGTTGCGGCTCGTACAGACTTCCAACGGCTGGGAGCGAATGAAGGCACCCAACCCGTCGTTCCGAACGGGATGTTCGTCGTCAATCGGGGTGTCAGGATTCGGGATGTAACAGACGGCACATCAAACACATTACTCGTGGGTGAACGTGGCGTCTTTAGCCAAGGCGGCATTTGGCCCGGTCCCCGCTCCAACTTTCATGAGAATGATGTCGTTACGGATGCCAGTCAATTCACACGACTCAATCTCAGCGTCACCGGCTTCTCCAGCCGCCATCCGGGAATCGTCAACTTCCTGACCGCAGACGGAGCCGCACACTCGATCAGCGATGGGATCGACAGCAGTCACGGAACGGCTCTATTGCAAAGGCTGGCCGCCAGAAACGACGGCAACCCAATTCATAGTGGCGAGTTCTGAAATCATTTTCGATTGGCGGCTGTGGTCGACCACATGGAGCCCACAGGTTGTGCGTCCCTCTTCGCTGGGGGCTCCCGTTGATCGACGCCAGCCACTCGACTGACATTGCGGGGAATACCGGTCGATTATATGTTGATTTTAGTCTCCCATTTCGTTTTGTACCGGGTCGAGATCGTCCTCTGAAATCATGGGTGCTTTGGTGACCATTAAAAACAGTCTCTTGAGCCGGTCCCTGGGGCTGGTCTTGTCGCTCGTGCTGTGCGTTACAGCGTCGATTTTTGCAGCCGACCAGCCGATCCGGACGTGGTTCGATGTGACAGGCAAGCATTCGATGAAAGCGGCCTATGTGTCACACGACGACGAGACGGTGACGCTGAAGGACCGTGAGGGGAAGGAATTCGAGATCAAGCTGGACCAGCTGAGCGAGACGGACCGCAAGTACGTCGAACGCATCGGCACGATTGAGCCGGACATGCCCAATGATCCGGACAAACCGATCGTCATCGGGCAGTCGACGAAACGGGGTGAAGAACTGAGTCTGCGTCCCCCGGACTCGGGATGGACATTCACTCCCAAGGCCGAGAGCGGTCTCGATTTCACTCCCCGAGAGTTTGAGATTCCGCTGGGGCAGTTCACGGAGAACATGACGCACTTCGTGATCTCGCCGTCCGGCCATTTCGGCGTCATCACAACGAGCATTCCGGTCAACCAGACGCGCGTCTTTGTGGTCGACTTGTCCAAGAAGCGAGTCATTGCGACATCGGGGGCAGCGGGTGACTACCTCGCCATCGCGGTCAGCGACGACGGCCAACGAGTCGCCATTCGAGCAGACGAGTTCAGCAACAAAAGGCAGATCGGCGTATTCCGCGTGAGTGGCAAGCAACTCAAGCCGGAGGGCAACTTTACTCCGTTCATCACGCAAGCGGACGCCGAGGTTCAATGGGCCTCATTCGTCGGAGAGAACCAACTCGCCATGCTTTGTGAAGACGCAGGCATCACTGTCTGGAATCTGTCGATCTTCGAGGAGGACTATTACTTCGCGTTGGACGATGATGCCGCTGCAACGGCGAGCGCAGACGGAAATGTGATCGCGTTTGTCGATCGAGAACAGGTGGGACTGCTCAACGTGACCGAACGCACGTTTCAGGCCTTGCAGTCTGTTCCGGACGGATTGTGGACCAAGAAAATCGATTTCAGTCCCTCGGAAGCGAGGCTGGTGGCGTTCGGGGTCAACCGTGTCGTCGTGTGGGAGACCGCGACCGGCGCCGTGGAGAGCGATCTGCCCGATCTGCAGGTCTTCAGCAACAAAGCCGAATGCGTTCAGGAGAACTATGTCCTGATGAATGATTCGTATCTCGTCGACCTGGACAACCAGCTGAAACTCTGGAACTACCAGGGTACGCATGAGACCTGCTCCGTCGGCGGAACGACCTTCTTCGCAATCGAACGCAGAGACCGTGGGAATGCAAAGGTGGCGTTTGTGCCCCTTTCGTTGCCGGACGATGAAGCTCAACGCGGACTCGAGGAAGCGCTTGCACAGCCGGATACGTTTCTTCTGAAACCGGGAGGCACCGCCCGGCTCGATGTCTCGAAGATCCCCGAGGCGAACCGCGAACAGGTTCGGGAACACCTGATCGCGCGACTCGATGAGAACCAAATCACAGTCGCTGACGATGCGGTCGCCACCGTCGTCGCTTCGATCAGCGATCCCCAGTCCGTGTCAGCGACGTATTACTCCCGCAAGGACCGGGTCCCCCATCAGTACAACCTCAAGATCATTACCTCGACGGTTGATCTGGTTCACAACGGCAAGGCTGTCTGGAGTCGTCGTGCGAACAATCAGCCCGCATCCGTCTTCCCGGAAGAGGGGGTCTCAGTTCAGGAGGAATTGAATCGTCAAACGCAGAAGCCGAATCTTTCGTTCTTCGAGCACATTCGCCTTCCCAGGCTGATCCAGAAGGAACAGGAGACGGAAGGGCCCGGTCGCCAACAGACCTTTGGAGTGACGAACGTCAAATGATCAACAAACGAATTCGATCTTTGGGGTTGTTAGGGGGATTGCTTGTGTGCGTCGCTGCGCACGGTCTCAGCGCTCAGGAGAGTCCGTTCCAGCCGAAAGGGAAAAGCCCCTTTCAACCCAAAGCCAAGAGTCCGTTTACCCCCGTTCCGTCAAGTCCGGGCGATTCCGACGGCGAACAAACGAACAAAAGCGAGACGTCTGCGTCGAGCCGGCCTTCTCGAGGACCAACGAAGTTTCGACACGGAAAATACGTCACGATGATCTCGCCTGACGACGGCTGGCGATACGAACCTCCGCAGGTGCCGGACCTCGACTTCGAGCCGCAGCAGGTGGATGTTCCAGGTCTCGACTTTCAGGACACAATCAAGCAGTTCGATGTCAATCGTGCGGGAACGCTGGGAACGATGACGGTTCAGCGGGGCTTCGGGAATACTCAGATCAAGGTGATGGACTTTCAGCAGGGGACAATCGTTGCCTCCGTGGTGACTCCCAAAGAAGTTCTGGTCCTGGACATCGACAACCATCAACAGCGGCTGCTGCTCCTTTCAAATCGAAACTCAATCGGAGAAAGGTTCGAAGTCGGAACGTTTCTGTATGGCGACTCGGTCCTGACGGAAGAGTCCGTCTTCGCTCCCTTTCCCGATCTCAACCTGTCCGCTCGCAACGTCACGTCCGCCAACTTCGTTGGCGAGCATGAGTTGGTCGCGGTCAGCCAGTCCGGACGAGTCTCGGTGTGGAATCTGGAAACCTTGCGTGAGGAGTGCGGCTTCGATTTGAAGGCGGGGGCCAACGTGGTCTGCGGCCCTGATCCCGATATGATCGCTTTCGCAGATGACGAGAAGTTCGGGATATTCCATGTCGGTCGTCAGGAGTTTCTCGGAGTCGCACAGATTCCGGAGGGCATGAAATCCCCGCAGATCGCGATCAGCCCGTCCGGGACCCGACTGGCCCTGGCCGAGGGGGATCAGGCGGTTGTCGTCGACACCATCAACGGACACGTCATCGAAACAATCCCGTTGGCTGAGAAACTGTTGCGAGATCTGGAATTCGCGACGGACGAGTTTCTGCTCGTCTCTCACGGGGCACTGTATTCGATCGCTGACCGCATGCTGCTGTGGGACTACACCGGTGCGGATCAGGCCGAGTCTCTTGGAAACATGACCCTCTTTGTTTCGCAGGGCCCCTCTGACAAAGGCTCCGTGATTCCCGCCACACTTCCCGATGCGAAGGCCCAAGCCGCGCGGGACGTTGCTCATGCTCAGCCGGAGTTGTTTGTCGTCCGTCCGGGCGACTCGGTCCAGATTGATGTCACAAACGTTCCGACCCAGTACCGAAAGACGGTTCAGGACGCGCTGACGGAACAAGTTCAAGACCGGGACCTGACTGTCGTGGAAGAGTCCGATGTGGTCCTGATCGCCACGATCACCGGCCCGGAGCAAAAGGTGTACGAATATGGTGGCTTCGGATCGATTAACGGCGGAGCCGGGTACGTGATCTCCGAATTCGTCTCGACACTGGAGATTCGTTGGAAGGATCAGGTCGCCTGGAGCAAGCAACGCACCAATGCCCCCGGCAGCGTGTCCGCCGAGCAGGGGAAGTCTTATCAGGATGTCCTTCGCGAGAAGACCAAAACCCCCAACTTGCGAGTGTTTGAACAAGCAGGCTTCCCGACCTACGTCCGCAAGCCAAGCAAAGGACCCGCCCAATCCGAACAAGCCCTGGGCAAGTCAGTCATCAACAGCCTCCGGTAATGACAACGGCCAAGGGTTCGACCTCCGAGCCACGATCACCTCCGACAGCAAACACCCCAACCCGTCAGAAGTGAACGACCTCAAACAGGCATGGTGCCAACCGGAGGTGAGGCCGGGTGTGAGGGTTAGAGAGTCGTTCACCGTCAGGGGTGGCTGAGGTCGACCTCTGCTACCCGTCGTTGATCGTTAGCACGAAGACATCGGAGCTGTAATGCGCGTCCTTGTCTACAAAAGGACCCACAATGGCGATCCGGATCGGTTTGGACGATTCGGGATCTGGGACTGCATGGGAAAGATCCGTGACCGTGAATTCGACGCGGTGATTGGAGTGGGTGGCATTAGCCATAAGCCTCGCATGATAGGGATTGATGGGAAGGTTAACTGGATTGGTATTGGTCCACGCAAGACGGTCGAATATTGCAAACAAGGTTACGACGCGACAATTGTAAGGTTTGAGTACTTCCAAGACTTTGGCATGTTCAATGACGTGAAGATGCCAGCCTTTCGCAAGCAAGCCCCACGTCTCTCCCGACGCATGTATGTTGGCAACGTCAGACATTGCATTGTTGATGAAACTCACAGAGCAGAATTTCGAGAGGTCGTGAAGTTATTGAAGTTGGTGGTCGAAGTAGAAAACTTCGGTCGAGGAGCGAAGGATGGCGACGGAAAGTCAAGGCCTTGTACAAAGAAAACTCGGAAGATGAAATCCGGGGATCAGTCATGCAAATGATTCTGAATACCTCTGGGAGCCAATGCTGGCTTGTCCAGCGGTGCGGGTTGCTTTGCGGGGTGTTTTCAACCATTCTGAAGCATGAACCCACGCGGCTTCACACTCGTGAATGGGTCGTGATGTGAGGTGCGATGACTCACCTCGACGTTGTTCGTGCAATGACACCGCTGGCCTGCCTGTCTCGCCAGAAGTCGACGCCGTAGCTCAAGGACGTTGTCTTGAAAGATCACGAAAACTCTCCTTCCGATTCGCCGACGGGCGAGTTCACCAAGACGCAGATCGTCAGCACCGATCCGCCGGATGAGCACGCGCAAACTTTCATTGGGACTGGTGAGATCACAGAAGCGTTCCCACAGTCGGAGGAACGGCTGAAACCAGCAGCGGTTCCGATCGAGGAGCCGGGCAGCGATGAATCTGGGGAGGACGGAAAGCGTTACTTCGCACAGTATGAATTGCTCGAAGAGATTGCGCGAGGCGGGATGGGCGTTGTCTACAAGGCGCGGCAGGTTCAACTGAACCGAGTCGTCGCGATCAAGATGATCCTCTCCGGAAAACTTGCATCCGAATTGGACGTGAAGCGTTTTCTGGTCGAGGCGGAAACGTCTGCGAACCTTGATCATCCCGGCATCGTCCCGGTTTACGAATTCGGTGAGCACAACGACACGCACTATTTTTCCATGGCGTATGTCGACGGCCCGTCTCTCGCCATGGTGGCCAGTGAGCAGAAATATGCTCCGCGTGAAGCGGCGGAAATCCTGCTCAAGGTCGCTGAAGCCGTCGCGTATGCTCACAGCAGAGGCGTCGTTCACCGTGACCTCAAACCGCACAACATCCTGTTAGAGAGCGGCGGCCAACCTCGAATCACCGACTTTGGGTTGGCGAAGCTCATTGATGCGGACGATGAACTGACTCAGGACGGCACGATCATGGGATCGTTGTACTACATGCCCCCCGAGCAGGCTTCGGGCAACAATGCTCTGATGGGGCCGCCAGCCGACATCTATGCACTGGGAGCAATTCTCTACGACCTGCTCGCCGGACGGCCTCCGTTTGAGGCTCCGTCGACCATGGAAATGCTCAATCAGGTCATGGAGCGAGAACCGACGCCCCCGAGTCGCAGCAACCCACGCATCCCCGCTGACCTGGAGACGATCTGCCTCAAGTGTCTGGAAAAAGACATCGCCCGTCGCTTTCATACCGCTGAGGAGCTGTGCGAGGAGCTTCGCCGCTTCCTGCGCGGCGAGCCGATTCTTTCCCGGCCGATCGGGCGGTGGGAATATGTGTGGCGCTGGTGCCGCAGAAACCCACTGCCGGCCACGCTGACTGTCGCATTGACGACGGCCCTTCTGGTGGGGGTAGTGACTGCGACGACCTTGATGAACCGTGCCCGGGCTGAACGCGAGCAACGAGAGGGACAACAGCGGACAGTGGGAGTGCTTTCGCAAATGGTGTTGCGGAAGACGACCGATCAGATGGAAGACTGGCTGAATCGGTTCTTCGAACCAGTCGAGCGGGAACTGCTTCTGATGCGGGAGTGGACCTATGACGGTACGGTCGATGCCGAACGTCCACACATGACGAACCAGTTATTGATCCCGTTGGTCGAACTGTATCCGCAAATTTCTTCATACATGATTGCTGACGACCGCGGACGCGAGCACATGCTGATGTGCTTTCCCGAAACAGGATCAGAGTCGACCGAGGACCACTGGCTGTTCCGCCGGACACGCATCGACGAATGGGGCCAGGAAGTCGAGATCTACGAGTGGTACGGCGAGCGATCCGACGATCTCTCACCGCTGCGCAAAACGATCGAATACGATCCACGAGAGACCGTGTGGTTTCAGGGGGGCATCAACAAGCGTGACAAGTCGCGGGCGAATCGTTCGGAACCCGGCATGATCCACTGGACCGACCCGTATGTCTTTTTCGTAACCAAAGACTTGGGGATCACCGCATCCATCAACCTGAACCGAGCCGAAACACCGGACGTGAACACCATTGTTGCGTTCGACGTTTTGTTGATGGACCTGACTCGCTTCACCATCAATGGAAAACCGACACCCCACGGGAAGTTCCTGATCCTCAGCGAGGACGGCAAACTCGTCGGCCTCCCGCACGGCACTCCGCTGCCGACTCCCGAAGACTGGAAGCCGTACTATCTGAAACCAATGACCGATCTCAACCAACCGGTCGTTGATGCCGCGTCCAGCGTCTTCACATTCTCCCAAGAAGCCGAGCTGCAAATCCAGTCCTTCGAAAGCGGCGATGCAATCTGGTGGGGTGCCGCCAAACCATTCCGCATGAGCGACGAACTGACCCTCTGGATGTTAGTGCTGGTCCCGGAATCGGACTTACACGAAAGCATCACAGAAACCGCGGGCACGCCAAACGCCTCCGCCGGGTGACATTCCGCGTTCGCTCAGCTGGTTGAGCATTTTACTCATGTGATGTCATAGCGTGTGGCTGTGGTCGACCGAAGGGATCCAGAAATGTGTGTACCACGCACTTGGCCCCCCTTGTTAGCGCTGTCCTTGGTTCTGTTGTGGCTCCAAAGCAGATACATCGGACGTCTTGTTCCGTGCTACGCGAAAACCGTTGCCATTGGGACGAAACATGGGATTCCCAAAGAACCTTGCAGAGCTGGCTGTCGTTGCAGCGGAATGGCTCCATCCTCCTCCGCGAAAGGCGACAACCCAGTCGTCGGGAACTCGCATAGATTCCGATGATCCCAGCCAGTCTGGATCCTCGAAACGTCCCCAGCACCACTCCCAGATGTTGCCATGCATGTCGAAAAGACCCCAGGGATTCGGCATCAGACTCCCGCAAGGCATTGATGATCCCGTTCCGAAGTTCGCATATTGTGCTAACAAATGCTCGTCATTTCCCGAGCTGAAATCCGTGATCGTGGTTGCCCTGCACGCGTATTCCCACTCTTGCTCAGTTGGAAGTCGGTAGCCATTGGCATGGGGCCGAAACACGATGCCGTCCTTTTCAATCTTGTAGCTTCGGGCAAGGCCTTCTCGCATGCTCAGCCAGTTGCAGAATCTCACAGCATCGAAAACGTTCACACCTTGCACGGGGTGCTTTGGCGTTGGACTGATCTTGGGATCCAAATGAGACCATTCAACATCTGTGTTTGAATTTGACCGTTCGTTGAGAAAGGCCATGAACTGTTCGACGCTGACTTCGCGGTCAGAGATGTAGAAAGGACGGGCCATCTTGATCTCAGTGATATCGTCAGCTGATGACTCGGCACTTTTCCCGAGTTGCCGGGCCACGTTGCCACGTGGAATCTCCACCAAGGTCATACCAAGACTGTTGGCATACCAGTTGCGGCTTTCATTGGGAATCGTTTCTGATCTGATCGATTGATCATTGAGGCCCCATTTGCGGAGAAACCAGTCAGCGCAAGCTCGCGCCCAGCTGCTTTGAGCATTTGCATACATTTCTCGCGCCGTCCGGTGAAGAGCAGCAACAACATCCGGAGCTACTCTCTCTCGTGAGATGCTCCCCACACCCAGCAAGAGTGATCCCTGGCGATCTTCGTTATCGGAATCGGCGATGACGCTGGAGACAGCGCTTAGGCGGCCGTGCCATGTTTGGAACGTGTGGACAAAGACCGTGCGTTTCGCCATATCACGCCGCATCTCAACGAGTGCATCGACGTACTGACAATCACCGAGACCGAGTGCGAGGCTCGCCAAGCGTGACGCCGCTTGATGGTCGCTGTTTTTGTCACACAACATGAAGCGATCATCGAGTGCCCTTAAAGACGGACTTCGGTTGATGGATAACGTATCAATAATGTTCTGGCACTCGTCTCCGGGGACGTCGTTTTCGATCGAGAATTCCAGCACTGAAGTAACTTCCGATTCTTCCAATGCAATGAGTGCCATCAACGACCGCAATCGCTCACGAGGCTTGGCCTCAATGTGATCTGCACGAGCTTTGATGAGCGGAATCGCAGCATCCCGCATCGGTTTAAGGATCGAAAGCTCATCTGCAAACTCCACAGATTCCGCGGTCAGTACATTGTGAACGGCCCGTTCAACTTGGGAAAGTTCGAGGTTGGACTGGCCAGCAAACCAGACCGACATTGCCAGACCAATCATTGCGATTCCGAATGCAAGGGCACTCAGGAGCTTCCATCGTTTTTGAACATAGCGGACGGATCTCTCGTAAACGTTGAGCGGTCGGGCAAGGATCGCTTCCCCATTCAAGAATCGACTCAGGTCCGATTCCAATTCCCGACAAGTCGCATATCGGTCGCCGGGGTTTTTCTGAAGGCACTTCAAACAGATTGTCTCAAGATCCCTGGAGACTTTCTCGCAGTGTAAAGACGGAGGGACAGGTTCGACCGACGTAATCTGCTGAACAAGAGAAAGATACCCTCCATCAAAGGGTCTCTGTTTTGACAAGAGCTCGTAGAGGATGATTCCCAATGAAAACTGATCGCATCGTCCGTCAACATAATGAGAACGGCCTTGCGCCTGCTCGGGTGACATGTAGGCGAATGTCCCCATGACCGCACCTTCCACGGTCATTGTGATTTCACCCGTTTCCCGTTTTGCCAATCCGAAGTCCGTCACATGTGGCTCTCGTTCATCGTCGATGAGAATATTTGCAGGCTTCAGGTCTCGATGGATGACGAATGCCTCGTGTGCTGCGGCAAGAGCCGATGCAAGTTTACGACAGATTTCAACGACCTGCTGAATCGTCAGATCATTGGCTGCGGCATAATCACGAAGGGTGACCCCTTCGATGTACTCGGAAGCGATGAAGATGACTCCCTGATCTTCTCCGGTCTCAAACACTCGAACGATGTTGGGATGGTTAAGTTGTGCCGCAGCTCTCGCCTCCCGGTGAAAGATTTCCCTTTCGGATACCGATAAGCGGTCCTTATTGGGAATCTTGAGCGCCACCAAGCGGTCGAGCTTGGAATCCCAAGCCTTCCAGACGCTTCCAAAGGCTCCGATTCCGAGGCGCTCTTTCAGTTGAAAATGAGCAACCCATGACCGCGACACGAGACTTGTCGAACGATGCGTATAGCTGACGGTTGCGTCCGCGTCGTCAATCGTGATCCGATGACCGCAGCTTGGGCAGATTGCTTCAATCTGATCTTTGTCAACTTCGACGCGAGAGTCGCAATTGGGGCAATGAGCCTGCATCGGCTGATCAATTGGCAAGGTAAAGTTGTGACCTTGGGATTTTGGAAACCGGTCCCATTCGATAACTCGTCATTCCCGATCGTTCCCGATGAGCGCTCACTAGATCACTGGCAACACGCAGAACGTACTGGATAGAATAAGTTATCTCGTACGGAAAGTATGATGTCGGTGAGGGGAAACCAAAGAATAGTCATCGTGCGAGTTCACCTTGAAACCTGAGTTCGAGAGGAAACATTCGTTTCAATCAATCGTCAAGTATTTCAGCGATTCACCTGGGCCACACAAATGGTATCAATCTCTTCAAGGCGCCGAACAGCATTCACCCTGATTGAACTCCTCGTTGTGATCGCCGTGATCGGTATCCTCGTAGCGCTTTTACTCCCTGCGGTTCAATCAGCCCGCGAAGCTGCCCGTCGAACTCAATGTCGAAACAACTTAAAACAGCTTGGTCTGGCGCTTCACAACTATCATGACGTTCATCAATCGCTCCCACCCGGATTCTCGACGTCAGCTTCCTCATCCATTCCAACATTCTGCATGCAAGGCGGATCACCCACTCGAGGAGCACCATGGTCCGTCTTGATCCTCCCCTATCTGGACCAACAAGCGCTCTATGGTCAATTCAACATGGAGCAGGCTTTCAATATTGATTTCAACGCGGTCGCGCCGATGAACGACAACTTCGAGCCATCGAAGACCGTCCTGCATGTCTACCAGTGTCCTTCAGACCCAGCAGTCGATCCAGAGTCGCATCAAAACAGATACCACGACGGCAACACGAGCTACACAAATTACGTGGGTGTCCAGGGTGGCGGCCTCATCCCTGATTGTAGCACTCCCGGAAACATTGGGATTCCGCTCGCACAGAGGCTCGAACGTGCGTTCTATCTGAACGGAGTTCTCTACTGGAACTCAAGCATCAGGTTTTCCGCCATCCTCGACGGGACAACCAATGTGTTTATGGTCGGGGAGACGGCATTGACGGGTCAGGACATGACCTTCGCCAGTTCGTTCAACACATCCACCGTCAATGGATCCGTGTTTTGCTTGGGTGGTGCATTGGACGGCATCAACTCGATCTCTGGTCAGCCATATGCCGCAGTGAGTCGGTCTTTTTCCAGTTTTCACGAAGGGGGATCCCACTTCACAATGGCGGACGGATCTGTGCACTTTGTGAGTGAGCACATCGATCTTGGTGTCTACCGACAAACGGCAGTACGCTCCGATCGGCAACCCGTTGGTCAACACTTCTAACGGAAACTCTTGCTGTTTCGCACGTCACCGACCGTATGCGTCGCATTGGGAACTGTCGATGTTCGCGTTCCCGGATCCTTTTGTTGGAAGCGTTCTGTTAGCATAAGTCCCCTTGGCGGAGATCTGTTCAGTCGTATGGGGAGCCACTGGCAATGTGGGACAGAACTCAGGCTTGGCTGGTGGTGATGATTGGTCCACTTCTGGCCTTTCACACTGCGGACATCCGTCGAGGAGTCGCCGACGATGGTGAGGCTGCCCCCTCTCGGTTCACCAAGCCGCCGTTTGAGGTGTTGACGTCAAAACAGCAGCGGCAGGTTGAACAGTCGATTGCGTTGGGGTTGCAGTACCTCGGCAGTCAGCAGCAGGCTGACGGGTCGTTTCTGTCGCGGGACAGTGGGCAGCCGGGGATTACCGGGCTGTGTGTGATGGCCTATCTGTCGAACGGGGTCACGCCCGATCAGGGTCCGGACGGGGAGCGATTGATTCGAGCCATCGACTTCGTATTGCAGTGCCAGCAACCGGAGGGTTATCTGTCGCAGCTGGTTCCTGAACCGAGCCATGTGCATGACGGGGCTTCTCATGCCATCAACTACAACAATGCAATCGCCGGCCTCATGCTGGGCGAAGCGTACGGAATGTGCAGCGACGAACAGAACGCCCGGATTGCGACAGCTATCGAGCGGTCGCTGAAGTTCATGCGGGAACAGCAACTGAAAGCGAAGCGGCGGGCCATTGATCGCGGCGGGGTTCGCTACATGCATCAACGCACGGCGATCGACGCAGACCTGTCGGTGACCTCCTGGCAGATTATGTTCATGCGATCGGCACTCAATGCGGGTTACGAGGTGCCGAAGGAATACATCGATGATGCGATGTCCTACGTGCGGAGTTGCTACCGCGACAAGTACGGGGCATTCATCTACGGCCACTCCTCGTACGACGGCGTTCCCACACGCGGCACCGCCGGCGGAGGGATTGTCTGCCTGTCTCTGGGAGGTGAGCACAACACCGACATCGCTCGGGAGACCGGCCGCTGGATCCTGAATCAATCGTTCGACCGATACAACAACGGAGCCGGTCCGTATCACTACGGGGCCTATTATTGCAGCCAGGCCATGTTTCAGCTGGGGGGCGACTACTGGGAGAGATTCTATCCCCGTTTCGTCGACTCGCTCACGCGGTTTCAAGGCAACGACGGTTCATGGGACATCGAACGAAACATCAACGGCGACACGTTCGGTCAATGTTACACGACGGCACTCTGCGTGCTCGCGTTGACACCGCCGTATCAGTTGCTGCCGATCTATCAGCGGTAGCGCAGTGGAACTGAGAGGCGGGCGAGCGTTCGCAGGACGAACGTGGCGCTCGCCGTTGGCTCGCGGCTAACGGTTGTTCGATTGTCGTGTTTTGTTGGTTCTAGGTTTGCCGACTCAAAAAGAGTGGACCGCGCGGTCCGGGGTGACGGAGTGGTTCCGGTGATCAGGCTTCGCGGCCATTGTGGGGGGCTTGTCTGGGATTGCAATCGCGACTCGTCTGCTGCCGTGTCAACAAACGAGCGGCCACAAGTCCCCCGGATCGGACGAGCGAAGATGTTTCGCTCGCCTCTAACCACTGGAACACTCTGTCACCCCTAAATACGACCGCCCGCCGAGAACCTTACACTCAGTTCTCAACTTTTTTGAAATGTCTCTGATGTGTCCCATGCGACCGTTCGTGCGGCTCGCAACTGGCGAGCGGAATGTCGTTCGGGATAGACTCATGAATGTCATGAACCGGCTTCAAAACCGCATGGTGAGGGTGGCAGGGTCAGTCGCGAAGCGGATGGCCCTACAATCTCCGGACCGGGCCTTCCCGTTGGTCAGACCCGGCCACCCCGCTTACGAGTGTTTGAGCTGGCCCATGGCCACAGGCGTCTCGCGGCGCGATTCGCAGCATTGATTCCGGAATGAGGAGCGGTTTGTGCGGGCGTTTGATGACAGTCGGCGGGCGACTTCTCGCCTGACATCGACCGAGATCGAGTCGATCTGCGAGTCCTTCGAGGAGGACTGGCAGGCGGGCGAACGTCCAGAGATCGAGGCCTTGCTCAGAGCTGTCAAACATGATGAGCGCCCAACCTTGTTGCGGCAGTTACTCGTGGTCGAGTTGCGATGTCGTCAGCAGCACAACGAGCATCTGTCTGTCGCGGAGTATCAGCAGCGGTTTCCCGAGGCGGCGGACGATCTGAACCAGCTGTTCGCGGAGATGCCGACGGTCAACCCTGCTGAGCAGGGGCTCGTCTCGACGGTCACTCATGTCCCGGCTGCGGACGGTCGCCGCGATCCAGGCGATGACAGTTCCGCCGAGTCACAGCAGTTTGGCGACTATGAACTGCTGGAAGAGATCGCCCGGGGCGGAATGGGGGTCGTCTACAAGGCCTTGCAGAAGAAGGCCAATCGGGTTGTGGCCCTCAAGATGATCCTCAGCGGTCAGCACGCCAGCGAGGAGGAGTTGCAGCGGTTCCGCAGCGAAGCCGAAGCCGCAGCATTGCTGGACCACCCGCACATTGTGCCCATCTTCGACGTGGGCGAGTACAACGGTCAGCCGTACTTCTCGATGGGGTATGTCGAAGGGAAAAGTCTCCAGGGCCGACTGCGAGACGGACCGCTTCCCCCCAAGGAGGCAGCGGGAATCGTGTGCACCGTTGTGGAGGCCATTGCCAACGCTCATGAGCACGGCGTGATCCATCGCGATCTGAAACCGTCGAACGTACTCCTCGACAAGCAGGGCAACCCTCGTGTGACCGACTTCGGTCTCGCCAAGCAGATCGAGTCGGACAGCAATCTGACGGCGACCGGTCAGGTGATGGGCACGCCGAGTTACATGCCCCCCGAACAGGCGTCGGGTGATCTCGCGCGGGTCGATGCCCGGTCGGACATCTATTCGCTGGGGGCCGTCCTCTATGCACTGCTGACGGGGCGTCCGCCGTTTCAGTCGGCCAACATGATCGAGACGCTTCGGCAGGTGACCGACGACGACCCGGTCGAGCCGCGCGTGCTCAACCCGTCGGTCGATCAGGACCTCGAAACGATCTGCCTGAAGTGTCTGGAGAAGGACCCAGCCCAGCGGTATCAACGGGCGGGTGATCTGCATGACGAACTCACACGGTACCTCGAAGGCAAGCCGATCGTCGCCCGGTCGATCTCCCGGCGTGAACGCTTGTGGCGATGGTGCAAGCGAAAGCCGGTCGTCGCCGGTTCGTTGTTTGCTGCTGTCGTCAGTCTACTGATCGGCACCGGCGTGTCGGTCTACTTCGCAGTCCTCGCTCAGCAGAGAGCCAAGCATGCTGAGCAGGGGACGCGGGTCGCTTTGACCGCGCTGGAGACGATGATCGACAAGTTGCAGAACGACCTCCGCAAGGTGCCCGGCGCACAGGAGGTGCGACGCGATCTGCTCAAAGAGGCACTGATCAGTCTGCAAACCGTGTCGGGTGAGATCCAGACGCAGTCACGCGTCGATCGTGACACAGCCGTCGCATTGGTCGATCTCGCGATTCTGTTCGAGGAGTTCGGCGATGAGGAGGGACTCAACTCGAACGCGATGGCCGAGTCGAACTTCCGCACGGCGATCGACATCTTTCACGAGATCGTGTCGCCGGACGAGCAGGATGTGTCGCTGCTGCGTGACCAGTCGTGGGCGTTGGCTCAGTTCGGCAGTTTCTATCTGGACCGTAATCGCGTAGCAGACGCCGAGGCGCCGCTGGAACAAGCACTGGCCATTCGACGTCGCATTGTGGCCACGGCACCCGACAATCCGAAACACCAATTCCGCCTCACACTCAGCCTCGCTGACTGGGGTGACTACCTGTCTATGCGGCGTGACTTCGGCTCCGCCATCGACGTGTTTGAGGAGACGATTCAGCTCACCGAAAAAGTTGTCGAATCACAACCCGACAATGTGCAGTACCTCAGAGAGCTCAGCGGCTACTATCTCAAACTCGGCGACGCTTACCACGACCAACGTCAGAACGACAAGGCCCTGCCCATCTTTGAACAAAGCCGCGAAACGGTTGAGAAGATGTTGGAACTCGATGCCCACGACCCATCCACGCACGATGTGATGTCGCTCACTTACGAACGGCTGGGCAATCACTGGCTGCAAGTCGGCGACGCCGAGCAGGCCCTCGCGATGTACGAGAAGATGCTCAAACACCTCGAACGGGCACTGGCCATCGACCCTAAAAACCGCATCTACCGGGATGGAATCTCCGTCGCTTATGAGAAACTGGCCCAAGCCCAAAGCCGGGCAGGCCAGCACGATGCCGCTGCCGAATCCCAGAATAAGGCGGCAAATATCCGACGGGAACTTGCCGAGTGAACACAAACGTACTGACCTGGAAATCCGAGATCCCTTGATCGATGCGCTGGTTCATTCTCATCGGCTACACCATCACTCTCGCGAGCGTGATCGGGATTGCGTACGGCGTTTGGGAGGTGTCCGATCAGCGACAGAGAATCATCACTGCGCAGCCCGTGGATGCGGTGGTGCTGCGGCAACGCGTGGAGAAGAAGGTCAACAAGGGATTTGTGCAATTCACGCCTGTTGTCGAGTTCGAGTACACCGTTGCAGGAAACAAACATCAGTCCGAAAGCACTTTTCCGACCGAGAGTCTTGGCCCAGAAGAGTGGGCCGAGGATGTCCTCAAGGCGTACCCGGTCGGCAAGAAAGTCCGGGCGTATGTCGTCCTCGATGACCCGACCGATGCGTTTCTCCTGCCGAAGTACGGGCCACTTCCCTACGTGACCATTCTGGTTTCGTACGTGTTCGTTGCGATCGGGATTGGAGTCGCACTCGAGCAGGTTGTGAACAGCGATCACCTGCGTGTCGAGTCCGAGAGCCTCGGGACGCTGCACCTGGCACCGAAGCAGGACGATCTGCGGCTCATTCAGCTTGTCGGGGCACTCTCGATGCTGGGCCTGTTAATCGGTGTGCCGTTCATTCTGGACTACCTGACCGTGGCCACACCGCCTGTCAGTTTTCTGTTTCAACTCATTGCCTTCTGCTACGTCGCGGCGGGACTCGGATGGATCGGATGGTCCATCTACTCCTACCGAAGAAAGAACGGATTTACGCTGGTGCCCATTGAACTCATTCCGGGCGAACCCCGTCTCGGCGAGCCGTTCACCGTGCGACTGAAACAGCCCGTCCGCTTCTCCGGAATGATCGAGCGACTTGTGCTGGAAATGGTGTTGACCCAAGTGAACACGGCCATCTGGGACATCCGTCGCGATTCGGATTCTCCCGATCCGGTGTTGTACTCAACGCGGGAGGTCGTCATCGAAGCACATCCCGTCGATCCAGATGAGGTGCTAGAGATTGGAAAGAGTTTCGTCCTGCCATCGAACCTGCCTCCGTCATCAGCTCCGGACGATCATTCGAAGTTTCAGTTCATCTGGACACTGCATCTCCGAGGCAAATCGAACAAGCGTCACATCCTGAAGCGGGATTACGTGCTGGATATTCTGCCGTCGGAGCATCGGCCGCCAAAACCGCGACTGATCTAGCCGGTGTACTCCCCCTTCACTCGGCGGTCGGTGATGCCGAGGTGTGTTTCGAGCAGGCGTTCGATGGTGCGGGGAATGTCGGCGTCGTAAGCCCGACGATCCAAGTTCGTCTCATCCCCGGCACCGTAGACTACAGCGAATTCCCCTCCACCTTGATCTTCGTCGGCTACTATCTCACACTCTTCATTAAACAAGAAGTCAACCAGAAGACAGCCTTCATGGAGCTGACGAAGGGGGCACAGCAGTAATGTCTTAGAACTGGAGGTTGTGCGTGGGAGTTATTGAGATCACGATCTGTTTAATCGCGGGTGCAGTTACCGCAATCACGATCATCACGATCCTTCAGAAGGAGCGGGCCTTCACTGCCGGAAAGAACCTTCGTCAGTTGGCGTATGATCTGAAGACGGTGATGAAAGAACGTTCAGAATTGAAAAGACAGCTCCGGACGACTCAAGAGGAAGTTGAAGAGTTACGCGACTCGCTTCTTCAACTCTGCGATGAACGAGATGTCATGGAGGCAGTTTGGGAAGAAGGCGATCAAGAACTTCGAAGTACAAAGTGTGTCGATGCTGAAGAAGCAGCGGTTTTTGGTCGTGGCTCAGAGTGGGTGTATGCGTACACGTTTCCGGCCCATGAACAACTCGCGTTCGCTAAAAGACTGGAACACTTTCCAATCAAAGTTGGGATGTCGACACAGGAAAACGTTGTTCACCGCGTTCATCAACAAGTTGCCGGAACATCGACTGCAATATCAGAGCGTGCAACCCTACGGCTCGTGTTCCGGGTGAATGAAGCGAGGCAATTCGAGGAATGGCTTCACCAGAAACTGTCGAAGGCTGGACGCAAGGCTAGCGAATCTGTCGGAGTCGAATGGTATCGTACGAATCCAACTGAGTTGGAACGCCTGTTTCGTAGCTACGTCCTGACAAAGACGCGCGCCAGCCGACCGATTGCTCACAAGAAACAGGCAATGAATGATGAGCGATCAAATGTTGAATCGGATGTGAGCTGAGTATGACTCACGTAACGGCTCTACCCTCCTTAACTCGAATTGTGGATGGGATTCTCACCCTGTGTACTCTCCCTTCACGCGGCGGTCGGCGATGCCGAGGTGTGTTTCGAGCAGGCGTTCGATGGTGCGGGGGATGTCGGCGTCGTATTCGCCACTGATCAAAGTGACGGTGCGACCCGATTTGCTGATGACGTCCAGCGAGTACTGCACCGACGTGCTGTCCTTGCCGCGATGCACCTTTTCCTTCACGTAGAGTTGCTCGATGTCATCCACCGGGATTGGCGACGGCGTCTTCCACGGCAGCGGTCCATGCGTGACCGTGATCATCTCATTCTCGACATCGACCGTGGTGCCGTTCACGAGCAGGGCGATGGCATAGTAGATCAGGAACGCACCCACGCCGATAAACAATGAGAGGAACAGCAGGATAAAGCTCATGCCGGTGGCGAGGATTCCGATCGCGATGAAGAGCACGATGCCATTCCAGAACAGAGCGAACGGAATCAGAAAGAACGCCAGCCATGTTCGCCACTGCCACGAGAGCGTCAATCGGTCGCCCTCTCGTTCGATCGTGATGCGGTCCAGACTGGGGAGCAGATGCAGCGTGTCATCGCTGGCGTCGACGAGTGGCGCAGGCTCCTGCGGCACGACGACGGTCGCTCCACAGAACTGGCAGAAGAACTGCGTCCGTCCTTCGGGCGGCGTCAACGGAGCACTGCACCCCGGACACATCAGGCGTTTCACGCTCACGAGTCGACTCCTTCGCTGTCCTGCCGCTGATCGATTGCCGCCTGCATGTCCTCGGCCTGCTGTCGGTCGCCCATCAACCAGATCTTCCGTCCCATCCTCGTTTCAATGATGACCGCTTTGTAGCTGTGCGACCCCACGCTCGTGGGACTGCCGATCTGCTTTCTCAATCGTGATTTCATGACACCCGTGGTAATGCTCTCGATGTCCGAGAGCAGGTGGTCCCGCCGCCCCCACAGGTACCGCACGCTGAGAACCTCGCCGATCGTCACCGACAACGGGACCGTGAATGCGTACCACAGGAACGGCAACGAGAAGGCGATCAATCCGACGCCGATGGGAATGCTTCCGTGTTCATCAATGAGAAACAGCGCCCCCACACCGCCCAGCAATGCGACCATCACCACCATCAACCCGATCCGTCCGGCTGCCATCCGATAGTTGGTGAAGCGAACAGCCCTGTCATCCCACATTGCGAGTTCCTGTCATTGTCAAGTCGCGCGGCTGAGCAATCTTAGTCCAGTCATCACCTCGAATCGAGGAATGCGACGAGACAACATCACCACGATCTCGCAGAGATGACGGCTGATTGTCGTCAGTCGGCTTGATAGGATGCAGTGACTCGATCGAACTCCCTGAGGTCTTGTTGATGCTGATGCACCGGTTGCTTTTCTGTCTGATTCTCATGCTCTTCTCCTCCGTGCTGCACGCGGCGGAACGACCCAACTTTGTCTGGCTCGTTTCCGAAGACAACTCGAAACACTACCTTAAGCTCTTCGATGAACACGGAGCGGAGACGCCTCGCATCGCGGAGATGGCCGAGCAGGGGCTGTTGTTCGAGCATGCATTCTCGAACGCTCCGGTCTGCTCGGTCGCGCGGACGACGCTGATCACCGGTTGCTATGCTCCGCGTATCGGCACGCAGTTTCATCGAAAGATGGTCGAAGTCCCGCTGCCGGGCGATCTGCGGATGTTCCCCGCGTACCTGCGAGAGGCCGGGTACTACACGACCAACCGGCAGAAGAAAGACTACAACGCCATTGAAGGCGACAAGGTCTGGGACGAGTCGTCGAAGCGAGCCAGCTGGCGAGATCGACGCGATGGCCAGCCGTTCTTTCACTACCAGAGTTTCCCCGTCACGCACGAGAGTTCGCTGCACTTCTCAGCGGAGGAGATGGCGAATGAGGCGACCGAGACTGATCCCGACGAGGTCACACTCGCCCCGTATCACCCGGACACGCCGACGTTCCGTTACACCCACGCCCGCTATCACGACCGCATCCGCGAGTTGGACGGACAGATCGGCGAGGTCCTCGACCAGCTGCAAACGGACGGCCTGCTCGAAGACACGTTTGTGTTCTACTTCGGCGATCACGGCGGCGTCCTCCCGCGGAGCAAGGGGTACGTCTACGAAAGCGGTCTGCACGTGCCGTTGGTCGTGCGAGTCCCCAAGAACTGGCAGCACCTCGCCCCCGCACTGCGTGGCACCCGCATCGACGGCTTCGTCAGCTTCATCGACTTCGGCCCGACGCTGCTGCACCTCGCCGGCTTGCCGGTCCCGGACGAAGTCGACGGTCGCCCGTTCCTCGGCGAAGACGTCACTCTCGCAGACCTGAACGCCCGCAATGAGGCCTTCGGCCATGCTGACCGCTTTGACGAGAAGTACGACCTCGTCCGCTCACTGCGTCGTGGCAAGTTCAAGTACATCCGCAGCTATCAACCCTTCAATTTCGACGGCCTGCAAAACAACTACCGCTACCGCATGCTGGCCTACGCCGAGTGGAGGCGGCTGTCTCAAGAGGGCCAACTGAACGACGTGCGACGACAGTTCTTCGAGACTCGCCCCCCGGAAGCTCTCTACGACCTCGAAGCCGACCCGCACGAAACAGTCAATCTGGCGATCGACCCCAAACATGCCGAGACGCTCACGCAGATGAGAGAGGCATTATCCAACAAACTCAAGACCCTGCCCGACCTCAGCCTCTACCCGGAGAGCCACCTCGTCGAACATGCGTTCGACAATCCGACCAAGTTCGGTGCGGCACACCAGCAGGACATCGCCCGTCTGGTCGACACGGCTGACCTGAGTCTCCACCCCTTCGACGAAGTCCGTGACCAAATCGAGGCGGCCCTCCAGTCCGAGAATCCCTGGGAGCGCTACTGGGCTCTCATCACCTGCAGCACGCACGGCAAATCCGCGAAGGTAATGATCCCCCAAGCCACTTCCCTTGCAACCAGCGACCCTGAACGCCTCGTTCGCATCCGTGCCGCCGAGTTCCTAGCCTTCATCGAAGCCGGCGAGCCGGGTCCGGTCCTCACCGATGCCCTCTGCACAACAGAGTCAGCCACCGAAGCCAACCTGATCCTCAATACGGTTGTCCTCCTCCGCGACAGACCCACCACGTGCCAATTTGAGATCAACGAGAACATTTTCCAACCGTCCGTTCGCAAAGCCGAGTACGTCCAACGTCGGCTCTCGTACCTGAATGAGTAGTAACAACGAGTCGCCCAAACATGCCCATCCGTCAACAGGTTGAACATCAGGGAGTCGAAGGTGCCCGCGTTGGTCGGTTCAACCGGGCCATCAATACGACGTTTGTCGTCTATCGCATTGGTGACACGCTGATTGACGCGGGGCCTTCCAATCAGTGGAAGGCCGTGCGGACGTTTGTGGATCTGCGGCCGCCAAAGCGGTTGTTGCTCACGCATCATCATGAGGATCACGCTGGTAACGCGGACCGGATCGCGCGGCGGTTTGACCTGACGCCGTTCGCTCCCGAGTTGGGTCGAGCCAAGCTGGCGAGTGGGTATCGCACGCCACTCACACAGCGGCTGGTCTGGGGCAGTCCGCGACCGGTCGAGACCCAGCCGCTGCCGGATCACATGGAACTCGGCTCCGACTGCACACTGAGGGCCATCCCAACGCCGGGTCATGCGAAGGATCACACGTGCCTGCTCTGGCAGCAGCGGGGCTTTCTGTTCAGCGGCGATCTCTACCTCGCCCGCAACCTGACCCACATGCGGTCAGACGAGAACCTCCAACTGCTCATGCAGAGCATCGTCCAAGTGCTGCGGCTCGACTTCGACACGATCTTCTGCTCCCACCGAGGCGTCGTCGAACAGGGTCATGCTGCGCTTTCCGAAAAGCTCGACAACCTCAAGCAACTTTGCGAACAGGCGCGCGAACTCCACGAGCAGGGGCTTTCCGAGAGCGAGATCGTCGTCCGTCTGCGCGGCCCGGAAGACGGTCTCTCAAAAATGAGCCGCTACAACATCAGCAAGCGTAACCTCGTGGGTCAGGCTGCACAGGTGGACATATCTAGATTGTGATATGTTTACTCAACCTCAGCTAACCGCACTGAACCAACGTAACGATGTTACAGATCTGTTGATTGCTCCTATGAGTGTAGACCTCAAATCTATTCGGAAACAAATCGACAGCGAACTGCCTCGAAGTTCAAGGTGGTGGTTCGATGACACTCCACTCGATTGGGAGTTTGCTCCAGACAGGTATTCTTTCCTTCCTGGCGACGAGTTGGAAATGGTTGGAGGAGACACTCGTGAGGAATGGTCGGAACTCTTGATCTTCGGATCCTTTGATTACGCTGAAGGAGGAGGAGCTGCACCTTGGATTGCTGTCCGAACATCTGACCAAGCAATTTGTGGCATTGACGTCGAACGCAAATCAGGGTCGGTCCTACTTTTCAACAGCACCCTGCGACAATTCGTCAGCACTTTTTCAACACTTGACCAATACTTCTCTCACCGCAACCCAGTTCCTTCGAGTATCTGTTCTAAAGTTGGGGCGATCGATCCCCTTGTCTATCCAATCTCCGAATGGTCAAAGATGATTGCCCACACCTGACATGACGACGGAAGAATGCAGGTGTCAAGCAAGCTACTGTGGGTGTCAATTGTCACGAGAGGATGTCGTGAATGACCTCACCGGCGACATCCGTCAGCCGGTAACGTCGACCGTTGTGCAGGTACGTCAGACGTTCGTGGTCGAGGCCGAGCAGGTGAAGCATCGTTGCGTGGAGGTCGTGGACGCTGACGGGGTTCTCGACGGCTGCATACCCGATGTCGTCCGTCTCGCCATAGCTCACGCCTCCTTTGATGCCAGCACCCGCCATCCAGGTGAGGAAGCCGTTCGGGTTGTGATCGCGGCCGTCGCCCCGTTGTGAGACCGGCATGCGGCCGAACTCGCCCCCCCAGATGACGAGCGTCGAGTCCCACAAGCCGCGTTCCTTGAGGTCGGTCAGCAGTCCGTCGATGGGGACGTCGGTCGCTGCACAATGGCCGGTATGATTCTCGGTCAGTTTGTTGTGAGCGTCCCATTCGCCGTCGCTGTAGACCTGCACGAAGCGGACGCCACTTTCGATGAGACGACGCGCCATCAGACACTTCGAGCCGTAGGACTTGGACTCCTTGCGGTCGATGCCGTAGCGTTTATGCGTGTCGGCTGTCTCCTTCGAGAGATCGACGACGTCGGTTGCTTCGGTCTGCATGCGGTACGCGAGCTCGAACGACTGAATGCGAGCCAGCAGGTCGGCCTCGCCGGGGTGACCGTCGAGGTGCTCCTGATTGAGCTTGGCGAGCAGATCGAGTTGGGCTCGCTGGTCGTCTCGTGAGACATCGCCGGGGCGATTCAGGTTGAGGATGGGCGTGCCGTTCGGTCGAAAGAGCGTTCCTTGGTAGGTCGAGGGCAGGAAGCCGTTCCCCCAGTTGTGAATACCTCCCTTCGCGCCCTGTGTGTTGCCGAGGACCACGTAGCCGGGCAGGTCCTGATTCTCGCTGCCGAGCCCGTACGTCACCCATGCTCCCGCCGTCGGGAAGCCGGGGCGCGGGAGACCCGAGTTGATCTGGTAGATCGCGGGCACATGGTTGTCCGACTCGGTAAAGCAGGACTTGATAAAGGCGATGTCGTCGACGTGTTTGGCGACGTTGGTGTACTTTTCGCAGACCCAGGCTCCGCACTCACCGTACTGCTGAAACTCGAACGGCGACTTCATCAACGGACCGGGATCGCCAAAGAAGACGTTGATGTCGATCCGCTCGCCGTCACGCTTGGTGAGTTCCGGCTTAGGATCAAAGATGTCGACCGCACTCGGACCGCCCTCCATGAACAGCCAGATGATGTTCTTGGCTTTCGCGGGGAAGTGGCCGTCACGGGGAGCGAGTGGATGCACAGGGTCCGGCTCGCTGGCGGCGGACGATCGCTGTGTGAGCAGGTCGGCCAGCGCAAGCATCCCCAGCCCGCCTCCGGACTTTCGCAGCAGGTCACGCCGGTTCAGGATCGGCTCGTAACGACCGCAATGGGTGCTTGATGTCTCGGTCACGATGTGTCCTCAATCGACGTACAGGAATTCGTTCAGTCCGAACAACGTTTGGCAGAAGTCGGTAACCGCCAGTTTGCGGGTCTCGTCAGCAGGTTGATCAGGGGTTCGAGCATGTCGTTGCTCGGCCTGTGAGGCGATGAACTCTTGTGACGCGGCGGCCTCGCTCTCGCTGGGCGGCCGACCGACTGACAGTGCAAATGCTCGACTGACGAGTTGGGCGTTGTCGTCACCACACTCGTCGATTAATCGTTGAGCAAAGTCACCTGAACGAGTGCGGACGAAGCCGTCGTTCAGGATGGCGAGCGCCTGCGGGGCGACGGTCGAGTCGTCACGGCGACCGCAGCTTTTCAGCAGGTCGGGTCGATCAAAGGCCTGCAGCAACGGATAAGGCACGACCCGTTTGTGGAACATGTACACCGTGCGGCGATGCGTGGCAGGCTCGTCCTTCGCATCGTCGGGATACTTCGTCTTGAGGTTACGGGCCGCTCCGACCGCTTCTCTCGGGATCGGCGGCTTGAACGCTGGTCCGAAGGGTTCAAGGTTCAACGTCCCGCTGACGGCGAGCATCGTGTCCCGCAGGATCTCGGCTTCGAGTCGTTGCGGTCTGCGACGCCAGTGGAAACGGTTCTGTGGATCGACCGCTGCCTTCGTCTCATCGAAGTCGGTCCCCTGCTGATAGGCCGCACTCAACACGATCATCCGATGCAGGCGTTTGAGCTGCCAGCCGTTCTCGACGAGGTCATTCGCCAGCCATTCGAGCAACTCCGGGTGTGTCGGCTGCTCGCCACGCACGCCGAAGTCATCGACCGTTTTGACGAGTCCTTCGCCGAAGTGGTGTTGCCAGATGCGGTTGACGATGACCCTCGCCAGGAGTGGACCGGCTCCATGCTCGACGTCCGTCATCCAGTCGGCCAGCGCACGCCGCTGATAGGTGCTCTCCAGCTTCGGCTCACTGGCGAGTGCTGCCTCACGGTACTCGTCGACCGTCTTGTCGCGAAGAAGCACTTTGATGAAACCGAGTTGCACCCGCTGGTCCCGGTCGTAGAAGTCTGCCCGCTCGAACAGCCAACTCTCCGCCGGCTGCGAGCCGAAATCGCGGAACGCGAGCAGTTGCGGCCCTTTCCCATTGACCTTGTACTTTTCCTCGCGATCGCCACTTTGGAAAGCACTCAACAGGCGGTAATACTCACGAGACGAAATCGCGTCGTACTTGTGATCGTGACACCTCGCGCAGCCGACCGTCAGTGCGAGAAAGGCGGAGCCGGTCGTTGAGACGATGTCGTCCAGTTCGTTGTAGCGGTTCCGCAGTCGCTCCTCTTCGAGGAACGTATCTGCCAGCACCGTGTGCGGCCCGGCGACAAGGAACCCGGTCGCAGCGACGGCGTCCCGGCTGTCCGGCTCGAATTCGTCCCCTGCGATTTGCCAGCGGACGAACTGATCGAATGGCATGTCATCGTTAAAGGCCCGGATCACGAAGTCCCGGTAGTGGAAGGCATTCGGACGGTCGCGGTCTCCCTCCTGTCCGTCGCTGTCGGCGTATCGGGCTACATCGAGCCAGTGCCGTCCCCAACGCTCGCCGAAGTGCTGACTGTCCAGAAGTCGATCAACGAGTTCTTCCACTGCCGCATCACAGTCCTGCTCATACGCTGCGACGAACGTGTCCAACTCGTCCGGGGTCGGCGGGAGACCGGTCAGGTCGAACATCACCCGCCGAATGAGCTTGCGAGGCCCGAGTGCAGGCGTCGGAGTGAGGTCATGTTCATGGAGTGTGGCGGAGATGAACGAATCGATGGAAGATTGACTCCAATCGTCATCCGGCACACTTGGCACTTCGACAGGACATAGCGGTTGAAAGGCCCAGTGTTCACGCGCTCGTTCGGTGCGGGGATCCAAGACGTCCGCATGAGCGGGCCAGTCAGCCCCCTGATCGATCCACGCCCGCAGGATGCCGACCTGCTCATCCGTGAGACGGTCTCCTTCCGGCGGCATGACCATGTCATCCTTGATGCCCGCGACCAGATGGATCATTCGACTGACGTCACTGTGTCCCGCTTTGAGGATCAGTCCCCCTTCGCCCCCCTCCATCACTCGTGCATGAGTTCCCAGATTGAGACCTCCTTCCTCATTGCCGGTCGCATGACACTCGAAGCATCGCTCCCGCAGGATGGGTTGCACGTCGGTGACGAAGTCGACATGTCGTTCGACCGCAGGCGGTAGCAGAGCCGCGTAATCGATCGAAGCCGCGACACCTGCGAGATGATTCTGCTCGACCTCCGATGGAGTGAGTGCACGGTCGTAGAGGGCGACCAGATGGAGTTCGCCCAGCCACGGTCGGTCGCCACTCGACTCATTCGCCAGCAGCAAGGGGTATCCGTCGTCCCAGTTCGAGAGGTCCCCCTCGACTTTCGTACTCACAACCGACTCGCCGTTCACGTAGAGGTGGACCGCCCCGGAAGCATCGCGGGTGTAAACGAAGTGAGTGAGTTCTCCGGCCTTGACCGTCCGTTCCGGAGTCGCGGTGGAGGGGATCCCGTTCGTCGATGTCTTGGTCGTGCGGAGACGGACATCGAAGCGATTGCCATCCTGTCCGACGGTCAGATTCCGTGTACCCGGTCCTGCGGAGAACGAGACAATCCTTGCTGGCCCGGTTTGTCGATCGTCCTGCGGCCTGAGCCAGACTTCGACGGTCAGTGCATTGGCTGACCGCACCGCTTCGACCAGACGCGTCGCCGACCCTTCGGTGCGAATGCGTGCAGACGACGTGACCTTCAACCAACCGTTCTGCCATTGACTCGTCTCGGGTGTTCCGAGTGAGAGATTCAATGATGGCTCAACTTCCGCGCTGTCGTGCAGCACGGTCCCCTGCTGTTCATCACAGCGATAAAGCACCTGCAGCCCGTGCGTGACGCGTGGCTCACCCGCGCCGAGGGCACTCGTCACGATCAGCACGCAGGCAGGCCAAAAAGTGCGGACAATTCGGATTGGCATCAGCATGAAGCTCACTTGCGACCGTTTGGCAAGGACATTCTCTGACCGTTGGGTCGAATCCAATGGCCGAACATTCATGTTATCAAAGAGGTCGTCGAAAGGGTGAGTGACCTGCCACCCGTGGCTTCGCGATTTCTCGCAGAAACGCAGGACTCGCAGAGGTTGCTTAAGAGACTCGAATTGGCTCGATCATCTTTGCGGCTCGGCGCCTCTGCGAGACAAATGAAAAACGGATCACCATAAGCCGGGGAGTGAGACAGATTGCCGGCTGCATTCGGATCGCGATTTTGTAGAATGGGATCAGAGTTTCCAGATTTCAACCAACTCAAAAGGAGCGTCTCATGGCTAAGCTGCTCATGTCCCTGGCCAGTTTGGTTCTCTTCTCCACGATTGCCATTGGGGCTGATGCCGAAGATCAGCTCAAAGCCGTCATCGTCGTGATCAACGAACCCGGCACCATCAATGTCGAGATCAGTATCGGAACAGATGACGGGGTGAAGGTCGACGATCTGTTCGACGTGTATCGCAACGATGAGCAACTCGGACGGCTCAAAATCGTGCAAGTTTCAGCAGACCGGGCGGTGGCCAAGATCACCAAGCTGAATGACTCGAAGATTCTGCGCAGAGGTGATAACGTCTTGAGCAACAGTCGTTAACTTGAGGGATGGAATCGAGTCACTGGCTTCTTCGCGTCGTTCGGATTCGGCGACAAGCACCTGGAACTTTTTGTGAGTGAGAACTTCAGTGGCAGACGAATCTCTCCCAGACATCATCACCCTGCCGATGATGCGTGAGCATCTTTACTCGGCTGTTGTCAGTGATTCGCTCGATGCGGTCGGTCGACGGCGGCAGACACCGAGCGTGCCGTTGCCGTCCGTGACGGTTGAGCGGTTGCTGGTGGGGCGGTGCAAGACGACGCTGTGGGACGATCTCTATCACGAAGACCCCCGGCCGTACGAGTTGGAACTCAAAGCAGTCGATGCGTGTCAGCCGGATGATGTGCTGATCGCGGCCTGTCACGGGTCGATGCGGTCAGCCGTGTGGGGCGAACTGCTCACGACGGCTGCAACCAATCAGGGATGTATCGGAGCCGTCATCGACGGAGCCGTGCGGGATGTCGTGCGAATGCGGGAGATGGATTTTCCCTGTTTCTCCCGAGGGATGAGTCCGCTCGACAGCGCCAATCGCCAGCGGGTGGTCGACATTGACGTCCCGGTCGAAATCGGCGGAGCCGTGTTTGCAACAGGCGATCTTGTGTTCGCAGACATCGACGGCGTGGTCGTGGTGCCTCAGGAGGTCGAGGAGGAAGTTCTTCGTCTCGCCTGGCAGAAGGTGCATGCCGAGAACGAGATCCGCGACGCCATTCGAGCCGGCATGTCCGCGACAGCCGCTTTCGAGAAGTACGGGATTCTCTGAGGGAGTCGAGATGGACGCAGTCGCTCTCGTCAGACGCTTACATCAGCACCGCATGTGGGTGAACGGGCAACTCGTTGAAGCTGCGGAGTCACTCTCTGCCGACCAGTTGGAGCACGCCTTTCCGATCGGACAGGGGTCGGTCTGGAAGTCGTTACTCCATCTCTACGCAGCCGAGTACGTGTGGTTGGAGGCTTTGATGGGCGATGAGAGCCCCGTCGTGCCGGGTGATCTCCCGAACAGGTTACCCGGCAATCAGGAGGCGAAGGGGGCCATGACCAGCCTCGGCGAATTAAAGGACCACTGGTCCGCGCTCGATGAGCGCTGGACGTCCTTTCTCGATCGAATGACTGAAGCTCAGTTATCCGAGTTGGTTTGGAAAACAAGTACACGGACGAAGGTACGGCAGGCAACATCGCAGTCAGACATCCTGCTTCACGTCTGCACTCACGCTCATTACACGACCGCACAGGTGGTGAACATGCTCCGCCAGTTGGGCGTCGATTCGCTTCCGGACGCGATGCTGATCACCATGTCACGGTCGGAGTGACTTCCGTAGACATGTCCTTGAGTCAGCGGCTCGCGGTCGACCTGGCGGCCGAGGTGACGAGCACACGCTGGTATTCACGGAAGTCGACCCAGCGGACGTTGTCCGCGGTGCGCAGGCCTTCCCACTTTGTGATGGCGTCGCGATCAAGTCGTGTGAGTTGCATCTTGAAGGTATGTTCGGCCCGTAAGTGCATGTCTCCGTCGAGCGAAAGTTTGAGGTCGACCTGTGTCGGCACTCGATCACGAGTACGCAGGGCCTCGTTGACTGCCAGCCTAACTTCCGGTGCGACCGCCTGCGGGTGAATGATCGAGTTGAGTCGCGCGGTCCAGTCGGCCCACTGCAGGTACTGCTGCACGATCATCGGTCGGTCGACGATGTCGGTCTCGACTTCATACGTAATGAACTCACTGGAAAGACGGAGCTTGCCGTTCGCGGGATCGAAGCCTTCGTTGAACTGCGGTTTCAATTGAAAGGTGAGCGACTGCATCGCACGATCGGCCGCATCGTTCCGGCGGAGCTGTAGCTCGCTGATGTATTTGAACGTCTCAGCACGTCCTACTTTGAGGAACTGATGCAACTCCTCGAAAGGCACTTCTGTGGCAAGAGCATTGCCGTTGAGGCTGAGAATGACAAACCGATCCTGCATGGGATCAAACACCACGACTTCTCCCACCGCTTCGACGAAGTCGTAGACCTTGCCGGCGTGGAAGAGGGTCAGGCTTCGCGCCAGCGAATCCCAGCGATCGGTCTGTTGGTCGTGATACGACACGTTCGTCACCACGCGAAAGTCCTGAGCGTTCGCACTCGCTGCTACGGTGAAGATAATCATCAACGAAAACAGCCAACAGCTGATTCGGAGAGACGCCTTCGTCCGTTGAGGGCGACGACTGGCGGAACTTGAGGTGCGGAGATCGAGAGATCGCATGACGGGCATCCACGAAGGGGACCTCTGCTCCGCCAACGCGGGTTCACGACCGATAGCCCGCAGAACAGGCGAACAATCAGCGCAACCCGATTGTGATCGGGTGAGCATCCGGCTGGAGGGGCAGAGATTAGGTGAGGAGGGGCGGGAACAGTACGACCTGTCTTGGGACGTCACAAGGTGAGAACACCCTTCGCGACTGCCATCGACCGTGATCGGCAACTCGTTCGGCAGGAACTGCTTGAGACACTTCGGCTTGACTTGCACTCGACCGGTGTGCAGACTCAAGGGAGACTCTCAGGTCCCGATTCCGGGATGAGACCGGGCTTCATCTCTCATTCTTTCCATTCCGTTGCAGCATCAGTTCCACAAAGTGGCGGGCACCACTGACTTCCATGACAGGCCCATTTCCGGCAGACTCCCGTCAGAAGTGGCGTCACGGTAGAGTATGCCTGCCCGGACAGATGTAACTTTCGGCATTCATCACCCCAACCAGCGACCGGTTGCGTGATGCGATGGTGCTGAGTGATCAACCTGACCGTCACTGCCCCGTGGGCACCACCGGTGGAAGAAACTCCCTTCAACCCCATCTTGAGTTTGAATCATGGCTGGCGATTGGCTGCAACAGTTTGTTGACGATGGAACCATCAGTGCAGATCAGCTCCGCGAAGCGGAACAGATGGCCTCCAATCTCGGGATCCCGGTCGAGGATGCCCTGGTCCGGAACGACTATATCGACGCCCAGCAGATGGCCGCCGCGAAGGCCGAACACTTCGGCTTCGAGTTCATCGACCTGAACTCCATTGAAATCTCCTCGTCGCTGGTGGAACTCGTTCCCGAATCGGTCGCGAGAGAGAACATCGTCATCCCGGTTTCGGAGGACGGGGGGCGGCTCAACGTGGCAGTCGAAGATCCGATGGACTTCGCCGTCATGGAGAAACTCCGATTCATCCTCAACCGGGATGTGGAGATGGTGATGGCGCCCAAGGAGGACATCCTCACCGCCATCAACCGGTACTACGGGCAGACCGAAACGGAGTCGGTCGACTCGATGCTCATGGAGTTTACCGAGACGGCAATTGACTTTACGGAGACCGAGCTCTCCGAGGCCGCAACCGCTGCCGAGGATTCCGAGAAATCCCCGATCGTCCGGCTGGTGAATCTGATCATCAGTGAAGCGGTCAACATGCGGGCGAGCGACATCCATATTGAGCCATTCGAGGATCGGGTCCGCATCCGGTATCGCATCGACGGGGTGCTGATCGAACGCGATGCCCCGCCCCGTCGACTGCTCGGCGCACTCACCAGTCGCGTGAAAGTCATGGGGAACATTGACATTGCGGAAAAACGGCGCCCCCAGGATGGCCGGATCAAGACCCGCATCGGAGGCCGCGATTTCGATCTCCGGGTAAGTGTCATGCCCACTAACCACGGTCAGGGCATCGTGTTACGGATTCTGGACCGTGATAATATCAAGGTCGGTATTCGAAACCTGGGCTTCGGCGAGGAGAACTACCGCAAGTTCCAGCAGATCATCCGCCGGCCGAACGGCATCTTCCTCGTGACGGGTCCCACCGGAAGCGGCAAGACCACGACACTCTACAGTGCCCTTGGAGAGCTGAACCGCCCGGACCGGAAGATCATCACCGCTGAGGACCCGGTCGAGTATTACCTGCCGGGCATCAATCAGGTGGAGGTGAAGGCGAAGATCGGACTCAACTTTGGTCGGATTGTGAAGGCCATGTTGCGACAGGCACCGAACGTGATCCTGGTCGGAGAAATCCGCGACACCGAGACGGCAGACATGGCAATTCAGGCTTCTTTGACTGGACACCTGGTTTTCAGTACACTTCATACGAACGATGCGCCCAGTTCTGTGACACGATTGATCGACATGGGAGTGCAACCATTCCTCGTCGCTTCGAGTGTCATGGCTGTTATGGCTCAACGCTTGGTGCGTGTGGTGTGCTCAAAATGTGGCGAGCCGTATCAACCCGATCCGAGCGAATTCGAGCAGTTCGACATCACCGCCGAGCAGATGGCAGGAGGGAACTTCCGCAGAGGCAAAGGGTGCAATTCGTGCCAGCACACGGGCTATCACGGACGCAAAGCGGTGTTCGAGTTGATGCTCATGAATTCGACACTGCGAGAGATGACATTCCGCAGCGAACCGTCGCAAAACATGAGGCGGCAGGCACGCCTGTTTGGGATGAAGACATTGGTGGAAGATGCTGTGGACAAAGCATTTGAGGGAATTACCACCCTCACAGAAGCCTACAAACTCAAGACGGGAGCACACTAAGCACTGATTGGGAGATATAGAGTCGCCTCAAAAGGGAATCTTCAGACAGTGACTCCTCGATGCAGGGGATCGATGGCGAGCGGCACGATGGCACCTTCGATCGGACCGGGGCATTTTGCCTGCGGGGTCGTCGCGACTCTGGTTCGGCGGATACGGACAAAATGGGGAGGGAACTGGTAAGCGATCGACAAAGGGAGGTTGCGGGTGATTCTCCCGTCGAGCTGCATAAGGCTTGAAGTTGTGTTCAGGCATGGAGACGCAGTCGGGTACGCGGGCAGTTTGCCCGTTCGGTGGCATTGAAGGTCGCTTATGCGTACTTTGTTGGGGCTTGTGGGGCAAGAAGTGATAATGGGGCTGGACAGGAACGATCACTCAATCGCTACGCGCCTTCCGGAAATCCAATACTCGACGCGATGACAATTCTGTTCAGAGGAATTCGACCTGTCTGCTGAGAAAGATCGTCAATGGCGTTCATTCAAATCGACAAGCTGCTGGAAACGGTCGTGAAAGAGAAGTGCAGCGATCTGCACATCACGACGGGTCAGCCTCCGGTTGTGCGGTCCGGCGGACGAATGATCCGGCTCGAAACCAAGTCGATGGAAGCGGAGGACACCGCTTCGCTGATGAAGAGCATCACGCCGGAGCGGAATCAGCAGGAGCTTCAGGAGATGGGCGGAACCGACTTCGGTTTCGCCTTTGGCGATAAGGCCCGATTCCGGGTCGCTGTGTTCAAACAGCGGGGGAACATCGGGATGGTGCTGCGGCGGATTCCCAATGAGTTTCTCACCTTCGAGCAACTCGGTCTCCCGCCCGTCATCAGTGAGTTGATCACGCGACCTCGCGGGCTGTTCCTGGTGACCGGTCCGACGGGAAGCGGCAAGACGACGTCGCTGGCCAGTATGATTAACTATCTCAACGACACCCACGATCACCACATCATCACGCTCGAAGACCCGATCGAATATTACCACGAGCACAAAAAATCGACGATCAACCAACGCGAGGTCGGTGTCGATGTGCCGAGCTTCCCTGAAGCTCTCAAGCGGGCGCTGCGGATGGACCCCGACTGTATTCTCGTGGGCGAAATGCGAGACCTCGAAACAATCGAAGCGGCCATCACCGCGGCGGAGACGGGGCACATCGTCTTCGGGACATTACACACGACCGGGGCACAAGGCACTGTCGACCGAATTATCGACGTGTTCCCGACTCAACAGCAGGAGCAGATCCGCACGCAGCTGTCGGTGGCCATCATCGGGATTCTTTCGCAAGCGCTGCTCCCTCGAAAGCCGAAAGGGCTCGTCGCCGCGTACGAGATGCTCGTTGTGACACCGGCCATCGCCAACCTCATTCGCGAGGCGAAGACATACCGCATCAATTCCTCGATTCAAACAGGCCGCAAGTACGGCATGCAACTTCTGGACGATGCCCTCTTCGATCTTTGGCGCAAGGGCTTGTGCGAAGAACGCGATTGCATCGTGCGTTCCAATCAACCTGGCGAATTGAAGTCGAAGATTCAGTTGGCCAAGAAGGGCCTGCTGGATGACGAGGACGAAGATGAATTCGAAGATGATGACGATTGGGATGACTGATCGTGCGGCTTGCTACTGGTCAGATCAACACTCGCCGCAGGAAACCAGAACCTTCAACTTTCAACCATAAACTTTCAACCCTCTCATGGCCCAACGTAAACTCGGACAGATCCTGGTCGACCTGGGTTACCTCACTGAGGACCAATTGTGGGACGTGCTCGAAGAGCAAAAGCAAGTCCCCGGCGAGGTCATCGGTCAGGTGGCCAAGGGGATGGGTCTGGTCACCGAGGAGCAGATCACCGAGGCGCTCGCTGAGCAGTGGGGCATGCCGGTCGTCAATCTGGCGGAAACAAACATCCCGCCGCGGGTGTTGGAACTCGTCCCGCAGACGATGGCCGACATCTACAAGATCATGCCCATCTCGCTGAAGGATGACGTGCTAACCGTCGCCATGTCCGATCCGCAGAATGTCGCCGCTTTGGACGACCTGCGGAATTTCCTGGGATACGACGTGCGCGGTGCGGTCTCGTCCTTGCCGGACGTCGAGGCAGCGATCGCCCGCTTCTACGCGACCCAGGAAGAGGACAGCATCGAAGGTGTGATCGAGTCGCTCGAAGGCCTCGACTATGGCACGAAAAGCCTGCTGGAAAAACAGGGGGCCATCGACATCGGCGGTGCGGAGGAACTGTCGGAGACACAGCCCATCCGCAAACTGCTGAACATGGTGATGCTGCTCGCGGTCAAGGACCAAGCGAGCGACATTCACTTCGAACCGTTCGAGGATGAGTTCAAGATCCGCGTGCGTGCCGACGGCGTGCTCTACGAAATGGTGCCGCCGCCCCGTCATCTTGCGAACGCCATTGTCACCCGAATCAAGGTGATGGCCGAGTTGGACATTGCTGAGCGCCGGTTGCCGCAGGACGGACGTATCGAACTCAACGTCGGTGGCAACGCGGTCGACCTACGCGTGAGCGTGCTTCCCACGATGTTCGGCGAGTCGGTTGTCATGCGGGTGCTGGACCGCACCGTGGTGCAACTCGATCTCAACAAGATCGGCATGGACCCCAACACACTCTCCCGCTTCCGTAAGATCATCCACCGCCCCAACGGCATTATCCTTGTCACGGGACCAACGGGAAGCGGCAAGACCACGACGCTGTACTCAGCGCTCAACGAACTCAACGATATCGAGACGAAGATCATCACCACGGAAGACCCGATCGAGTACGACATCGACGGGTTGATTCAGGTGCCGGTGAATCCCGATATCGACGTCACCTTCGCCAATGTGCTCAGGGCCATTCTCCGTCACGACCCCGACAAGATTCTGGTCGGTGAAATTCGCGACTACGAGACAGGTGAGATCGCAGTCCAAAGTGCGCTCACCGGTCACCTGGTGTTCAGCACGCTCCACACCAACGACGCGCCGACAGCCATCACTCGTTTGCGTGATATGGGCATTCCGCCGTTCCTGATCACCGCAACCGTCGAGGCCGTTCAGGCTCAGCGACTCGTCCGCAGAATCTGTGTCGAGTGCCGCACGGAATTTGAGCCAAGCGATGAGTTGCTGATGGAGTTGCAGCTGCCGCTCGAAACGGCCCGGCAGTACAGCTTCTACTACGGCAAGGGCTGCCCGCGTTGTAACAACTCCGGATACAAAGGCCGCACCGGTCTGTACGAAATCATGGACATCACCGATGACATCCGTGACATGATCACCTCGGACGCGTCGGTCGACGATATGCGTAACATGGCCCGCAGTCAGGGCATGACCACACTACGAGAAGCAGGACTGAAACTCATTTTCGACGGAAACACCACGATCGACGAAGTCGTGCGTGAGACCGTGATGGAAGACATTGAATGAGGTCCGTTGTCAATCGTCCGTGGTTCGTTGCCGTCGCGGCTGCGGAAAACAAATGACAACTGACAACTGACAACTGACAACTGACAACTGACAACTGACAACTGACAACTCGTCATCCGCGACCAACGGGAGCGCCCCATGCCAACATTCCAGTACGAAGCCATGGACAACACGGGTCTCGAAATCAAAGAGACCATCGAGGCGGAATCGGAGGCGGAAGCCCAGACGATGATTCGGGAGAAGGGCTTCTTCGTCACCAAAATCAGCGAGAAGTCCAGCCGCTCCAAGAAGAGCAAAACCGCCGTCACTCAGCGAGGGGCTGCCAAAAGCAAAAAGAAGGGAGCCGGCGGCCTGTCCATCGGCGGCGTGCGGCCCAAGCAGCTTACGCAGTTCACACGCCAGTTGTCCACGCTGCAGGATGCCGGCCTGCCCATTCTCCGGTCGCTCCGCATCCTCGAAGGACAGGCCAAACCCGGCCCGCTGAAGGCGTCACTCATCGGCGTCATCGAGGACGTCGAGTCGGGCAACACGCTCTCCGAAGCGATGGCCAAACAGCCCAAAGCGTTCGACAACCTCTACGTCAACATGGTCAAAGCGGGCGAGGCCGGCGGTGCGCTGGAAATCATTCTCCAAAGGCTGGCTGAGTTCAAAGAGCGGGCCCAATCACTCAAACGCAAAGTGCAGGGAGCCATGGTCTATCCGGTGGCCGTTATCTCGGTCGCCACCTGTATCGTCGGCTTCATCATGTACTGGATCATTCCGAAGTTCAAAGAGATCTTCAACGACTTCGGCGTGGAACTTCCGGCGATGACCGAGATGCTCATCGGCATGAGCGACTGGGTCGTCAACTACTTCTATCTGATTCCCGCATTCCCGGTCGGCCTCTGGCTGTTCATCAAGATTGTCAAAAAGAACAAAACCGGGGCGTACATCGTCGACCGGATCTCCATGAAGATACCGATCCTCGGGCAGATTATCTCGAAGTCCACGGTGGCGAGAACATGTCGAACGCTCGGCACACTCATCTCGTCCGGCGTGCCCATTCTGGAGGCCCTCTCCATCGCCAGAGACACAGCGGGGAACGAGGTGTTTCGCAAGGCGTTCGATCACATTCATCAGTCGATTCGCGAGGGTGAATCGATGGCCGTGCCGCTCAAGGAGACCCGCATCGTCGACGACCTCGTGGTCAACATGGTCGACGTGGGTGAAGAGACCGGTGCACTCGACAACATGCTCTACAAAATCGCCGACGTGTACGACGAGGAAGTCTCCGTGCTCGTCGAAAGTTTGATCAACATGCTCGAACCGTTGATGGTGGTCATCCTGGGACTGATCGTCGGTTTCATCGTGATCGCCCTGTTCCTGCCACTGGTCAAACTCCTCAACGAGCTGTCGTGACCGGTTGAGGGTGAAGTGAAATGCACCCTCACCCTTCAGGAATGATTCACGACATCAAGACACTACTCCCTACTCCCTATTCGCTACTCCCTTTTCAAATGATTTCTCAGAGAACGATCACCGACCCCACCCGCACGGCACGCCGTGTGCGTAATGGTATGACGTTCTCCATCTCTTGCTTGATATCGAATCGGAACTGCGGCGATGCGACACAGCGTTGCATCGCACGGCAGCAGGTGCGTGCACAGTTGTCGCCTCTCGGCGACATGCGGAGACAAGCGTCTCACACACATCCCGCACGCATGCCGCTTGGCAGTCCCTTCCGACTCGCGACCGACACAATCTCACTCCGCAGGAGCCCGTTATGTCTCCCCTGACCCCATCACAACCAAAGCCCACCCCCAACCGACAGCCCCAAGCCCGCCCCGGCTTCTCGCTGATCGAACTCATGGTCGTGATCGTCATCATCGGCATCCTGCTGGCGCTGCTTTTGCCAGCAATCAACAACGTGACTACCGGAACGCAAACCGCGCAAATCAAAGTCGAGATCGAGAAAATGGCTCAGGGAGTCGCCGAGTTCAAAACTCAATATGGTCAGGAGCCACCAAGCGGAATCATCCTGTCAGAAGCCGGTGGAGCTTGGGACACGCAAAGCACTATTGCAATTCAGACGATGTGGCCGCAGTTTGACTTCACGATCGACCGTGACCTGGACGACGATGGCACGGCAGGTGAGGCGGACCCAGACGGCGACGGGAATCCGGGGATGAAGCTCACAGGTGATGAATGCCTGGTCTTCTTTCTCGGAGGAGTAGACACGTTGGGGCCGACCGCTGACGCAGTCGCGGACGGATTTTCGTCCAACCCTTCCGATCCGTTTTCATCCGGCGGTAATCGAGTTGCAGCCTTCGTCGAGTTTGACCCAGATCGCTTTGTCGACACAGATGGTGACGGAGCCAATTCCTACACGGACATCTACGAGGATACGACCGTTCCGTACCTGTACCTCAGCAGCTACAACGGCCGGCGATACCGCGTGCTGAACGACGCGGACATCGACAATAATGGCGTCCCGGAGCTTTATCTCTCGATCGACAGCGACGGCAACGGAACCGAAGACGAACAAGGTTACGCTGTGTACATGCAGAAAGATCCGAACTCTCTCATTCCGAACAGTTCCACATCGACACCGGAAGATGGAGAGGTCGCCTGGAACAAGAACGGCTTTCAGATCATCTGCGCCGGAGCAGACGGTGAATTTGGCTGCGGAGGCATCTGGAGTGACGATGACGGAATTTCCTTCAACTTTGGCTCTGGTGAAGAAGTTCTCAATGTGAGGGCGGCAGCTGACAACATCACGAACTTTTCAAGTGGGACGTTGGAGTGATCGCGTCGCGGATCGGGTCTGACGGTCAACGCCTGAAGGGGGGCAGCTGACATGCAGCGGACAATTGGAAACAACCGGCGACGGCGGACCGCCTTCTCGCTGATCGAGATGCTCGTGGTCATCGGCATCCTGGCGACCCTGTTCGGTCTCGCAGTTGCTGCCGTCGGCACTTCACTCAACGCCGCACGTGTCGCCTCGACTCGGGCCACCATCAAGAAAGTCGACACCCTGCTCCGCGATCAATTCCGCGGCTTCCAGCGTCAAGCCGATATCCCCAAGACGGCCTTTGACATTGAAACGATCAAAGCCGATGCCCGAAGCGGGTTTCCTCAGCGCGCGATTGAGTTCCCCTCCTGGCCGGCGAATAACGACATCTACGACAGTTCGGAACTGCTGTATCTCATTTTGACGGAGGGCCGCGTCATCGGAGCCACTCCTGTCGACGCGGATGCATTCAACGGCAACGAAGTCGCGGACACGGACGGCGACGGCTTTCTGGAACTCGTCGATGCCTGGGGCAACCCGCTCCGTTTCTACCGCTGGCCCACACGGCTGCTCAACCCGTTCGGTTTTCGCTCCAGTTCGCTGAATTCAGCGGCCAACAGCACGGATGTCTCCATTTTCGTCGCGGATGAGTCGCCGTTCCAAACTGCGCTGGACGTCATCCGCAACACGTCCAACAACGGCATCGCCACTGCAACGTTATTCGTGATCGTCGGCGACGAGATCATGGAACTGAATAGCACTTCCCCCAACACATTGAACGTCACCCGGGGACAGGCAGGCACCACGAGCGAAGCTCACCACGCCGGTGCGACCGTGAAGATGGCCCCCTTCCCGGAAATCGTCTCGCTCCTGATGGGTTCACTCTCGGTACGGGCCGCCTCTTACGATCCGGACGATCCGCGCGGGCAGCTGCCGTCGTCCTCGTACAACTCGGTCAGCTTCGAGGGGGACCTGCACACGCTCGACAGTTATCACACACCGCTCATCGTCTCCGCGGGACCCGATGAAGTGCTGGGTCTCGAAGAGCCGTTCGACACGTCCAACTACGGGTATCTCGCCGGGCTCGATATGGACGGCGGCAGCGACCTGTCAACGCTCGTCGCGCCGGGCAGCTCGGCACTGGCCGACAATATCACCAACGTGGGCGGGGGGAACTGAGTCATGCACACCTCGTCACGACGCCTTGAACATCCGCAAGCACGAAAGAACGTGCCACTGCTTGACCGGCGAAGGTTCCGCCGTCATTCGCCCTTTGGCACTGCTTTCGCCGGGCAAGCAGTGCCCTATGAGGTATCCGTCGCGTTCACAAGCCCGGCGAATGCAGTGGAACGGCCAGCACCAACACGACGCGGCTTCACACTGGTGGAACTGCTCGTCGCCATGTCGATCTTTGCGATCGTCACCGTAATGACCATCGGAGCGATCAACCTGGGCCTCACCGGCGAAAGCGTCCGCACAACGGCCCGCTCGGTCCAGTCCAAACTGGAAGGCGCCCGCGACCGCGCCATCTACAACTCCAAACAAACAGTCGGCGAACCGAGAAACGTCGGCGTCCGCCTGCTCGTCGACGAAAACAACCCCACCATCTGCCGCCGTCTGGTCTACATCCAATCCGACGGCCGCGACGTCTCAGACGTGGTAGGTGGGAAAGGGGTGCAGTTGAGAAGGAACGGGGCAAATGATGTGTCGCTCGTCTCGACGGGAGCGTCTTGGTTTGCCCTGTATGATCGCGGACTAATCGGTCCGGGCACGATTATTCACGTCGAGGATTCCGTCGCGAACACCCACCCGCTCACGCTTCATCCCGATTCGTTCCCGCTGGATATGAGCGGTGTGATCGATGTTGTCTGGACCGACCTGACGCCTCAACTTCATCCAGATGCTCCGGGGCCGGCTGCCGCACCGGGAACACTGTCCCTGCCACTTGAGTACTTCATCGAACTCAACCCCGATGTGCTGGCGGTTGAGGAGGCTTTGGAGTTGCCGAACGGTGTTTGCATCGATTTGACAAACAGTATCCTTCCCGACAACTGGGGGAGCGGCACCGGGCCGTTCTCTAATCGCATGGACATCATGTTCACGGCACAGGGGCCGTGCGTGGGGGATGCGGCAACGGCGGGGATTATCCACCTGCATATCTGTGATGTGGCTGACGCTCTCGAAGATACGCTGCCCGGCAGTCCGACCACACCCAACGATTTCGACGGGGACGGCCAGCTGGATCAGAGGCACGGCAACGAATTGGGTTTGACCATCTTCGGCCGATCGGGACGGGTCATCTCCCATCCGATCAGCACCACGAGTTCAACGCCGTGGACAGCCAACACGGCCTATGCCGTTGGTGATCTGGTTTCGCCATCGACCTTCAACGGTCTGATTTTCGAGGCGGCCGTCGCAGGAACGACCGCCGGAACCGAGCCAACCTGGACGGACGACATCGGGGCCATCTACACGGATGGCACGGTGACTTGGCTGGCGCGTAAGCACGACGTGTGGGAGTTTGGCTTGGAAGGGGAGGTGGCGAGGTGAGACGCGTACTGGCACGATCGAACTTCGACCCGACCGGCAGTTCCCGTCGCGGCGGCGCCTCGCTGATCGAGGTGATGATGGCCACTCTCATCATGGGCGTGGGTGTTCTCTCAGTGATGGCCCTGTTCCCGATCGCCTACCTTCGCTCGATTCAAGCCTCCCAACTCACCAACGCCGTCCTCCTCAAGGAACAAGCCGAGATCGTCGTCGATAACTTTGATCTTGTGTCAGACGTTTACATTCCACAGCCAGCGAATGGTGACATCAACTCGTGCATCATCGACCCGCTGGGTGTCTTCGATAATCTCGGTGATTCGTACGGTGCTGTTTCACCGCAAACGTACTCTCCCACGACAGGTGCCCCGAGCTACTTCCAGTTGATCACTGGCGGCACTCCCCCCGATACACTTCCTCGCCCGCTTAGGCGATTGGGGTTCCAAGGGGCGAACAGGTACAACACGGACGGCTACGAATCGCTCACACCCGATCTGTTTCCACTCGGCACAAGAGAGGAAGTTCTCGATGCGGTCGGGCTGGTTGATCGCTGGGAGACGGTATTCACGGCAAATCCCATAACCAACACGAATACCACGGTCACGTTTGATCCCAATCAGATCGACCTGGGCGATCTGGACGATCTGGAAACTCAACGAACAAACGGCGTCGACCTGCGGGTGATTCTGGTTGACATCACCGGAAAGCGAAGTGACGTCCGGTTTCCAACGGCCTTCAATCAGGCACCCGCTGCGAATGGCATTGGATGGACGGTCAACCTTTCCCCCGACATGGGAGCGATTGCTGAGTGCCGAGTGGAAGTGCCGGACCGGCGGTTCACCTGGATGCTGACCGTCCGTAAGACGGGCCAGGTCAACCAAAGCACGACCGAGATCGACTGCGTCGTGTATCACAACCGCCCGTCGCTTGATCCGGAAGAGGAACTGGTCCACACCGTCACTGGCATCTCGGGGGCCGACGTCGACGTCACCTTTACGGCTTACACGTCCGGCGATGCCGCACCGCTCCGCAAGGGGGGCTTCGTCTTCGATCCGGCACATGCGAAGTGGTACCAGGTTCAGAATATCCCCGTCGAAACGGCGACGACAGCGACCATCACGCTTGATCGTTTTCCGACCGAAACGATTCCCGTCTTGACGATTCCGCGGGGTGTGGTGGGTGTGTATCCCTTGCGGACCCGGACCCGAACGGGGCAGTGACTCTCAGAATCCAACTGGTGTCCCTATGAGACAACAACCTTCGGCAACTCGCTCCGCACGTCACGGCTTCACCCTGGTGGAGATGCTGGTATCCGTGGCGCTGGTGCTGGTGATCATGACGATGTTCGCCTCCGCCTTCCAGATCGCGACCGGCACGCTCCTCAAACATCGCGGCATCGCCGAAAACGACCAGCGCGCTCGCGCCGCAGTTGCCATTCTGGACGGTGATCTCACCAAACGGAGTTTCCAGCAAAGCAGTACCTACACCATCCGTGATATCGCCTACCCATTGGTACGCGATCCGGTTGTTCTCGACGCAGCGGAGTACCCCGTATTTGGAGACCCAACATATTTGACCGACCTCGCTAATCGTGCAAACCAGCAAGGGCTTGGCATCGTCCCGCTCCATCCGGACTATTTCAACGCCACAACTCGCAACGTCGATGTCGACGAGCGTGGGTACTTCTACATCTCAGAGAATGATCCGGACAATGACGTCGACGACGTGTTGCAATTCACGATGGACGGAACCGAACTGGCTCTGGGGAATACCGATGAACTGACCTACAAGGGTCGCGCCCGTCCGTTGTCCACGCCGACTTGGCCCTTGCCAGCCGATCAGGACCAGCCGATCTGGGATGACGGCGTGGGCTTCACAAGTTCGCTCGGTTCATTCGCTGCCAACGAAAACGGGACCGGCGAATCAGAACTCGCAGAGGTTTCCTATTTCGTACGGAACGGGAACCTGTATCGCCGTGTTTTATTGATTCGTCAGCCGAGGTTCCCCTCAGCGTCGGGCACCGATGATCAACCCTACAATGATACGCTGACTCAGGACTTCATTCCGGGAAACTACACGACGACCGAAGACCTCACGCCGACAGCTCTTGGCGTGACTGATTTCTGGAATGACTTCGATTATTCGGCGTCTCGCCTCGACGCGAAAGATGGAAGTTCCCCAACACCGAAGATGTTCTTCCACTGGTCGGAAAGTTTGCAGAACACGAGCACTGGCAACATCGTTGACGGGAAGTACCTCGCATTAGGGAACCCCCAAAACAGATTCGGGCATGATCCGTCACCCCGGCTCAGCGTGACCGGTTTGCAGGGACGGCCGAAGGAGTACATGGACCCGACTCTCATCGACACCTACATCGGTCGTTATACGCACGAGGAAACGTCGAGCCAGTTCTTCCTGCATCCGGGGCTTCCGTACGCAAACGGTGGTACGGTCAACGTGCTGACACCGTTCAGCCCCGGTTATGACGACGCAATCTCGCCGGGTGATGCCGTGCCGGACGAGTTCGATGGCGGCTTGCGTGAGGCAGAAGACCTGCTACTGCCGAACGTGCATGCGTTCGACATCGAAGTCTGGGACGCCGCGATTCAGCAGTGGGTCGATTTAGGACATCTCAATGGCGGAGTAGGTGGCGATGGCGACTGGCATCAGGATCAGATCATTGACGGATCTGGTTCGCCAACGTTTCCCGACTTGACGGCTGGCAATACTGTGCCGCCTCATCTCGGTGCGGTTCGGCACATGTATCGGTATGGAAGTCTCGATGCATCGCTAGCTCCGACATCGTTCAATCGAATTTTCGACACTTGGCATCCGGGTTTCGACTTTGACACGACCGACACTTCGACTTTGGATGATATCCCACCATTCCGCCCGTTGTGGACGGATCGCACCAATTTTGCGGCAGAAAGTGGCAATCCACCAAATCCTACCCCAACCATCTGGCAGGCGAGCACAGCATATGCGGTCGGGGATCGTGTATTCCCGACCGCAACCAATGTTGGAGCCGGAACGGATTATCCTCCGCACCTATCGTTGTTCTACGAGGTGATACCAGGGGGAGCCGGAACGAGTGGTGCGGCTGCGCCGGGTTGGGGAAACAAACCAGGCGACAATGTGACCGACAATGGAGTCACGTGGATCGCGGTCAACAACACGATTGGGTTGCAGGCGATTCGGATTACGATTCGATTTCTTGATCCGACCAGTCAGCAGATGCGGCAGGTGAGTTTGGTGCATACTTTGGCGGAGCGTTGAGCTTGCGGGTGGACACAACTTTCGAGGGCCTCAACACGGTCGCGGGCTGTGAGAGGACATGCAGATGAAAAGTCTTAAAAAAGTGGCAAGTGGCAGAGTGGCAGGTGGCAAAGGGGGGAGCGTGCGATCGCAACTCGCGCTCAACTCTCAACGCTCAACTCTCAGCTCTGATCGTCGTGGTGGGGCGGCGATTATTGTTGTGTTGTCGTTGTTGGGGACGCTGGCCTTTCTGGGGCTGCTGTTCTACACGTTCGCTGCTCAGGAACTGGCCAACGCGGAGAACTTCGCCACCGTGCCGACTGCAGCACCGTCATTCAGCGGCTTCGCCGACTTCGGAATCAGACAGGTCATCGTGGGGACGCCGTCCGATCTGGAGGACAGTGCGCTGTTCGGCAGTAACTACGCACTGGTGCCCAACATGATCGGCCGTCCGAACCTCGACACGCAGGTCTCGCTGGCGGACGGGGCAGGCAACTATGCCGACGTCAATCCGTTCGACGGACTGGGCATCGGCGTGTGGGGCGACAACAGCAATCTGTCGACAGGCGGGTTCATCTTCGACTATGACGGCGACGGCGTGGCCGACGCCGATCAGGACGGACTCAACGCCCTGCCCGCGTATCTCATCAACTTCAGCCCGGCTGCCAACGGCGGGTCGATCCCCGCGGAGATGACCGCGTTCCACCCCGACGCCGGCTACACTTACCCGGACATCAACAGCCTGTATCTTGCGTTCGACGGATTCATTCGCGACCCGAACACGGGAGCGGAGTATCGGGTAATCATTCCGTCATACCATCGGCCGCAATACTTCCCCGCCGGTCGAGGCATCGCCGACGGAACTACACTCTCGCCAAACCCGGTTGGTTCCAACCCCACCGGTTTCGATGCGATCTACACGGCTGCGGGGACTGCCAATCAAGTGTTGAGACCGCACCAATCTCACGTGAATGCAGGCAACACGGGTGTTGCCCGTTTTCTGAGTGCAACGACAACGGCAGCCAGTGGTGACACGACCCGGTCCATCGACCCATTTCCGGTTCAGGTCGATATCAATTCAAACAGTTACTACAACCAGGCTGGCATCTGGTCTGTGCCGCAACCGGATGCCGAGACGCCGCTGTACTTCGACCCGACCGACCCCAGTCAAACGATCTACGAGTACGACGTTGACTGTGATGGCGACGGGTTTCGGGATGCGATCTGGATGGACCTGGACTATCCAATCGTGACGTTGTCCGACGGCCGTCAGTTCGTGCCGTTGTATGCCTTCAAGATCGTCGACCTGGACGCCCTGCTGAACGTCAACGCCCACGGCAACATGAACGGCGTGCTTGCCCGCGACGCGAATGGTGATCCGGCAATTACCGGAGATCTTTTGCTTGACTATGCAAGTTCGTCGAATGAGGGACTCGCAAGAAGCGAAGTGAACCTCGGTTTGGGGTTGTCTGCTGATCCTGTTGCAGGCGAATTAGACCAGCACGAGGCGAACTTCGGCTATCAGCCCTCGAATCGTCTCGAGTTGTCGAATCAGGAACTGCTGATGTTACTGAACGGCCGCGAAAGTTATGTCGAGAATCCGCCGACGGTCTTTACTCGCGACTCGCAGATCGAGGGGCGATGGGCTGAGGGCGATCTGATCGACGACTTTTATGACTACATCAATGGTGCTCCGTGGCAAGCAGCTCCAAGTCCGGGTGGGTATCTCGCGGATGACGACGCGGACAGCAACAACGCAGCTGACGATGAAATGAATGCACCGGTCATGCACCCGCTGGGTGGTGCCGCGTATCAGGATCCCAATCTGTACAACGCATGGGTGCCTCCGTTTGTTCAGCCGCTGGATAGTGGTGGCACGGGAGCAAGCTCCATCTTTCCGAACGGAGGCGTCTATGACCGACTTGTGATGCCAGCGGCAACAGTTCTGGGCGTTCCCGAGAATCCCGCAATCTGGTTGGACTACATCCAGTCTCCGTGGCAGTACACACAGTCCTCAGCAGGAGCGCTTGCAGCCACCGGTGTTTCGTCTTACTGGGAAGCGCTGTCAGCCGGTCTTCATGAAAATGAACCATTGAACGACTTCCTGCTCGATGAGGGCAATGAAGTGATCCTCAACCGGAGTTTTCGCAACCCGGACTACGATTCGATCTTTCCAGCCTCGGAGTTGGACGGTCTTGCTCTCAGCGACACGGACTTTGCGAGTCTGGGAATCTCGAATCGGCTTCGCGATTTATTGATCATTAACCTGGACAAGGGGGATGCGGATCAGGTCAGCCGAATCAGACAACGACTCACCACCGACAGCTGGGATCGATATGACTTTGGTCATGGGCATACCCTGAGTGGAACGGAGGATCGCAGTTGGGAGTTCAACATTTGGGGCGACGGCATGACCGTGGCCGACGAGTTCGACTCTGCACTCGCGACGTTCCCTCCGCAGTTTGGGACCATTGAGGCGGGGACAGCGGACGATCCGTTTCGACGCGAGGTTCGCCTGCTGCTGAAATCGGAAATCAATTACAACGATCACCTCAACCCGAACATCGTTGCCTGGCGGTATCCTCGCCACAAGCTCAACATCAACCGCATTCTCAGTGGGGAGACATTGGCTGCGCCTGCACTGCCAACGGATCCGGATCGTCGCGCGTTTGACGACGACGGCAACCCACGATTCCGCAACCTCACGCCGCATCCCGTCATGGACGTGGGTGATCCGGCAATCACAATTCCAGTGATGTTGCACGACAATGTCGATGCCGGCACGGAACATACAGTAACGGGTGTTAACGATCCCGACGTCGAGTTTGCAAACATCGACCCGACGAACACCGATGTTGCTCAGCGAAAGAAAGCTCAGGAGTGGTGGGCGCGATATGACCGTCAACGATTGGCCCGCGACATTTACGTCCTGCTCTACACATTGGGAGCCGGAAACGATTTGTTTGATCCGACCACGACGGCTTATCCAGTCACACCCGCGGTTGACTACGACGTGAACAGTAACGGTATCAATGACCTCGTCGAACAGATGGCCCAGTTTGCCGTGAATTACGTCGATGCCCTTGATCGCGACGACGTCGTCACGAGGTTTGAGTACGACGTGGATTTGACCGACGGTTGGGACATCGTTGGCGGCAACACAACGTCTGACCCTGACTATGTGACGGTCGATGGAGTCGAAGCTCAACAACTCGCTTTCAGTGAGGTGCTCTGGATTCGAACGGCTCAGGAAATGGCGCCGGGGAACCATAATCGCACCCCATGGGATGACGAAGATCGAGAGCACCAGTACCTGCACATTGAATTGCGAAACATGCTCCCATTCGATGTCGAACTCTCCGATGAGACCTGGCGGATCGTTCGCGAAGAGACGAGTGGTCAACGGACGGCCCGTCTGACCTTCAAGCAAAGTGGAACAACCTCTTTGACGGTGCCACCTGGGGAGGTCTTCACGATCGGGACAAACGACGGGTATCCGACGGGGGTCGACAGCGCAGATTTCTACGTCGACCACGATGCGGATGCAGAGTTCGAAGGGATTGTCCCGGACGGGGCAGACGTCACCGCTGCCAATCTTCCGACAGAGTTGGCTCGCACCGACCTGGATTTAATCTCCACAGATACATCGGTCACCAACTATCCCAACTTTTACGATGTCGAAGTCGACGCAGCCGTGCTTGACAATACTCGCGGTAACAACGGCACGGGGACAATGGTGGGCATTCCGAATGCTGACACAACTCCAGACACGACGGCAAGTTTCGACCTGGTACTGGAGCGGCGACGAAACTTGCAGGCCAACGATTTGCTTGGTCAGGTGGATGACGCACTCAACGATATTCCCGCCGACCGGCCCGACTGGATTGAGGTTGATCGAATTCATGTGGATGTCAATGAGTTTAATGCGGTGGCCGATAACGCGGCCGATATGGCGACAGCCTTGGGCAATATCGTCAGTTCCTATCGTCTGGAGCCGCTCAGTGCTCCGCACGATGTCCATTCGCCAACGAAAACCACGAATGGCGACCCGGTGAATCACACGATCCTGGAGATCACATCGACCGACCGCGATCGTGCGAACGTACAAGACCCGCCGGCGGCGCCTGCCGCCAACTTTGAGCTGTGGCAGCCACACTTCGATCGTGACTTCTCGTCTGCCATCGAGTTGTTCAGTGTGCCATTGTTCGGGTCAGACGAGTTGACACGCCGTCTCGCCGAATCGGACACGGTGATCTCCGGAATCGACAAGAACGCGACAGCATCACTGGCGGGCCGACTCTTCACTGATACAGACCCGAACGACGATAGTGATCACGCAGCAACAACTGGAATCGAAGACGATAACCGCTGGTATCGCCTGTTGGAATTCGTTACGACTCCCGATGGGGGCGATGACTCCATCCGCGAAAGGCTCGAACGACTGACCCGTACACCGGGAAAGATCGACATCAACACCATGCGTGATGAGGCGGTGCTCGCAGCGATCTTGGACGATGTCCATATCAACCGGCTGAACAGCGTCGATCAAACCGACGATACGACAGAGGCAGGACGTAATTGGTATCGCGAACTCACGCTGGCACGCGACGGAGTCGATCCCCTGAATGCGAACCCGCCTCTGAACGACGGACTCATGCTGCCGTTGCCGGGAGTCCCCGGTGTTCCGAGCGACCCAACGACGTCGACGATTCAGTATGGTGCCATTCCGTTCCGTGGTCAGGCGTATGTGGCGCCCGACGTCTCGGTCTGGTCCGTCGGCCAGCAGAACAACCGGAATGCACATTCTCTTCTGCGTCCGCATGTTCAGGATGATGCATCACTGACAACACGAGTTAGCAGTCTGGACGAGTTGGGACTCTTTGAAGCACGGCCCACGTCGAATGTCGCAGCGAGCGACACCGTTGACTATCACACGCGGAATCGGTTGCTGGCCAAGTTGGCGAATCATACGACCAATCGCAGTAATGTGTTTGCGATCTGGATGACGGTGAAGTTCTTTGAGGCTCATCAGCCGGATCCGACGAATCAGCCGGATGTGGTGCAGATTGGGGCTGAGTTGGAGGACTCGCCGACGCAGCGGATGTTCTACGTTGTTGACCGCACCCTGCTGGAGGATGCGGTTCAAGTGGATGATGCGGGCACGCCAAACGATGCCAGTGACGACATCATGACGCTCAACTGGCGTTCCTTCGTGGTGCATCAGCGAAGTCTGTCGCAGTGAGTGGGGCCAGCAGATTTGCATATCAGGGAAAGTCCACCGGTCGAAATTCAGGGAAGTCATGTGATTCCCACGAGTTTGGACCGGTGTTTGCTCTTAGGGGTATTGTGAAGTCGGTTGAAACGCCGTAACTATGAAAAAACAAGGGATTTTCGCTCGATTTCATTCCTCAAACGGTCAAACATCGGCATAATTAAGAAAGAGACATCTGCGAGACCTGCTGCGAAACGAAACACATTGAAAATGCAGCAGGTGGCTTTAGGGACCGTTTCGCAGCGGAGAGTGGCAGGGAGGCAGTGAGGTACAGGGCTGGTCGCTCGTCAACGGCATGACGGTCGGCAACAGGAGCGGCGGCTGAGCAACCGGTCGTCCTCCGCAAGCGGGAGCTTCCCCTCGTGAAACAACGAACTGCCGCAACTCGTTCCCGGTCTGGTTTTACTCTGATTGAGTTACTCGTGGTGATTTCCATTATTGCAGTGCTGGCATCGCTGATTCTGCCGGGCGTTCAGAACGCTCGGGAGGCTGCTCGTCGCACGCAGTGCATGAACAACATGCGGAACGTCGCCTCGGCTGTGATGAACTTCGAGTCGACGAACAGCCGGCTGCCGTACCTGACGACGGGCATCTTCGATACGTCGGACGCAACGCGGCAGCTCACCGCGGAGGAGCTTGCCACTGCGAGCGATAACGCTTCGAGCAGCAACGGGCTGTCGATCAACTACGGCTCGGTCGATTGCACGGCCGTGACGGCATCCAATCCGGTGTGTGCACAGGCATCGTGGCTGGTGCATCTGCTGCCTTTCCTCGATCAGACGCCTCTGTACGAGCGCTTGCAGACATCAACCAATGCGACCCCCACGGACCCCAACAGCACGGACAGTCTCGCGAGCATCAAGATCGAGACGTTCGTCTGCCCGGATGATCCCAAAGGGGACGGTGCTGGTGCGACGTCGTTTGTCGCCAACGGCGGATACATTACGGCCAGTCGCTGGGCGTTGGTCGACTCGGCGTCCAAGGGCAACATGACCGAAGTCAGGGATTACGGATACGAGTTCGTCAACTCCGGAAACACGGCGTGGGATACTGCGACGTTTGCGACCGGGCTGTTCTGGCGAGAGCAAAGTCAGGGGGGGGCGACGATCTTCCCTCCCCGTCCGATGACGCTGGGGTATGTCTCACGGGGTGACGGGCAGTCCAATACGCTCATGCTCACGGAGAATCTCAACACCCGCAATTACGACACGGCCACGGCCACCGTTGCCGGTCAGGGTGGTTGGATTACCGAAGAGACGGGCGACATTGCCTTCCTCGTGCGGATTCCGGACGATCTCGTTCCCGGAACTTTCAACGACAACGCCAACGGCGGGGTCGGAACCAATGGAGCATTGAAAAACGAGGGACTCATCCTGGCATCCGACCTGGACCTCGGGCCGTCCGCCATCAATGCCGACATCGCATCGGCGAATGACGGCGAGGCACCTCGGCCCAGTTCGCTGCATCCGGGCATCGTCAATGCGGTCTTCGCAGACGGACATGCCCAGACGATCAGTCAGGACATCAATCAACTTGTGTATGCCCGGATGGTCACGCCGAACGGAGGCGACTTCGGCCAGTCGATCGACGGCAGCGATGCCTTTTAAGGATTCACCTTTCCGGCACCTTGTGTGTCACCTGTAGATCACCTTTAGATCACCTTCGACTCGTATTTGAGAGCTAATCATGAAACGACAACAGACGCTCATTCGTCCTCCGCAGCGTGCGGGCTTCACCCTGATCGAACTGCTGGTGGTGATTTCGATCATCGCCGTGCTGGCCTCGCTGATTCTGCCCGGCGTCCAGAACGCCCGCGAAGCCGCCCGCCGCACCCAGTGCCTCAACAACATGAAGAACATCGCACTGGCTGTCCACAACTTTGCGACCAACAACAACGGCCGTCTGCCGTACTTGACGACGGGAGTGATTCCTTCTGCCCTGACATCAAACGACGGTGGATTTGCCCTAAGCTATTATGATGGCACGACGGACGAATTCCGTGAAGCTCCGTGGACCGTTCAACTCTTGCCCTTAATGGATCAAACTCCGTTATATGAACGCCTTCAGACATCGGATGACCAGGTACCGAGTGATCCCAATTCAACACGTTCTCTGGCGTCAACCAATCTGGAAGTCTTTAACTGTCCTAACGATCAGAACTCCGACGCAGCGGGGAACCTGAGTTACGTCGTCAACGGCGGATACTGCACGACGGGTCGTTTTGATGACACGAACAACGATCATCAATTAGGTGTTTACGGCTGGTCATTTACCACAAACGCCGCCGAAGAGCTGCAGGCGACTTTCTCCACGGGCGTCTTCTGGCGTGAAAACGACGGTGACGTGCGTTCTTCCAAGAAGATGACGCTGGATTTCATCTCGCGAGGAGATGGTCAGTCGAATACGTTGATGGTTTCCGAAAACATGAATACGGGTGCTTACGCCGGTCCCGGCAGTGGCGGATGGGCATCCGAGAGAACCGGTGAAATCGCGTTCCTTCTGCCTGCGATCGCATCGAGTGGATCGAATATCGCGGAACTCACAACGGCGGAGACATCCGGCATTGGTCAGTCTGGTTCAGGAAAGAGTCTCGGGTTGGCACTCCGGGCGAGTACGGGCGAAGACTTCGTGTTGCCGTCGACAACTGTCGATTGTCGCATCAACCAGAACATCAACGGAGCCACGAATGGGCAAGTTCCACGCCCAAGTTCACTCCACCCGGGAATTGTGAACGTGATGTTCTGTGACGGTCACGGACAGACGCTGAGCCAGGATATCAACGATGGCGTTTACGCCGGTTTGATGTCGCCCAACGGTGGCGACTACGGTCAGGACATCCTTGGAAGTGGCGACTTCTAAGCCGAGTCGCTGACTGTGATTTGAAGGTGATCTCTCCACGGCTGTTCCCTTGATGGGGACAGCCGTGTTTCTTTGCGCGGTGAGTTCATGTGAGAGACGTGCAGCGTCGATCTCGGGTCCGCCCGAGTGGAGTCTCTGATGGTTGGTGGTTCGTTGATTGGGCGACCCCCGTCGGGGTCTGGCCAACACACTGAGATCAGCCATCCGAGATCAACGACTGGTGGCACGGCATTGGGTGGCACTGGTCGGCTTGTCCGTCAGTGCCGGAGTGTTGCTGAAAACGTCAGCCTGACGGGTGTGAAGAATCTTCTCCGTGCGAGGTCGCAGTAAAGAACTTGTGGATGGGACATCATCTGGCGACAGTCCACTCACCCAGCGCTCGCACGGGCGGTCAAACCGCCCGTGGCACCCGGCGCAATGGAACACGAAACATGACCTATTCTGGGGGGGGTAATTCGACTCCTCATGTCTCTTGCTCACCCTCCAGAAACTTAAACAGCTTCCCCACCGCTGACGAGATGTTGCTCGGGTTGAGCAGCATCTCGGTCCAGGTTTCGCGTTCGGATGAGAAATTGTTCCAGACGGCGTTGACGTAGGGTTCGTAGGTTTCGGCGACCGTTTCGTAGAAGCCACGTTCGCGGATGTGGGTGAGGGACGACTTGTAGTGGTCGAGCACGTTTTTGTCGAACAGGCCGCCAGCGACGCGGATGCTGGTGAGGGCGCCGTCACTGACGGTCTTGACCTTGTCGAGCGTCTGCATGGTGACTGCACTGCTGAGACTGAGCAGGTCGACGTGTTCCTGAGCGGCAGCAGTCTGCATCTCGGTCCAGAGGCGCCTGACCTCTGACTCCGGCAGCAGTTTGGTGAGGTCGGCCGAGTTGAGTTCGTCGCGGGTCTGTTGCAGGGTCGCTCGCAGTTCGTCGATGGAGAGGGGTGGGCGGTCGAACGTGCTGGCTGCGGAGCCGCTTGTGCGCTGGATGGCATCGAGGATGTCATCCATATTGTGAATGGTCGAGGTGCTGTCGATGATGCCCCGCTGTTCGAGTTCGCGGGCGACCTCGGCGACGTAGGTCCGCGTGCCGTACGCGATGTCGCTGACGGCAGCGAGGACCCACATGGGGGAGACGTGCAGCGTGGCCAGCCCGGCCATGTCGACGAAGTTGCCGACCGCCTTGCGGGCGATGTGCTCGTGAGCCTGATTCTCCGGCGGAGTCGGCCCCTCGACGCCTCCGATCGTCTCGGTGAGGAACCTCAGCGAGTTATCGATCGCGATCTCATACGACTTGGACGACTGAAACGCCTGGGGCACGATGACGGCTGCCAGTTCCTTCGCCGTGCCCGCTGTGATGCCCACGCCGCTGCGGAGTAACCGTTCGGGCAGCGAGATGCCGTAGAGCAGGGACTTGGTCAGAGCGGACAACTGTGGCAATGGCTCGACGACTGCGGGCGATTCGACATCGGGTGTGGTCAGCGCCTTGATGCGATGCGCATCGCCGTCCGACCAACGGCCGAGGCAGACCGGGCAATCGAACATGCCCACGCTGTGATCGAGCGGCTGCATGTGTGTCAGACAACTCGGGCAGGGGACCGACGGCATATCAGTCGCCAATGGTTCGGTCACGACCAGCGACGGAGAATCAACCGCGTCTCCCTCCGGCGTCCCCTCCAGGCGATCTTCCGACGACGGCACAAACCGACCATGGCATGTCGTGCACTGCTGATGGTGCGATTCGGACAAAGTCACCAACATCGTGTGACATCGTGGACAGACAGACATTGCCATGAGAGAACCTGCTCGTTTCGGATTGAACATCAGTCATCTGGGTATTTGCCGCAGATTGTTGGCGGTATTCCCCTGGAAACGCGAGTACAACCGTCGAGGATCACAAAACTCACGACATTTCCGAAACGACGTCAGGAAACGATCATGGTCAATCATGGGACGGATGGCTTGCGATGGGGTCGCAACAGTGACGTTGCAGCGACCTTGAGCTTGGTGACGCGATGCAGACGGACTCTGCTCGCGAAGACGTCGTAGTCCTCCTGCTCGATCTTTCGCAGCAGGCGACCATAGATGCCAATCATGGCGGACAGGATCGGCCGACCGGGGGGCTTCAACAGCGGGTGCAGTTCGCATCCCTGCTGATAGTACTGTCGCGCACGAGCGATCTGGAATTGCATCAACTCGCGAAAGTGGTCGTTTCGCGCGTGCGATCGCAAGTCTTCGGTTGAATAGCCGAAGCGAGTGAGGTCCTCCCGGGGGAGGTAGATGCGTCCGTTCTCGACATCCTCGCCGAGATCGCGGAGGATATTGGTCAGTTGAAACGCCAGTCCGCAGTCGACGGCCCGATCGAGTGCCGCGTCGTCGTGGTAACCCCACAGGTGGACACAACAGCGACCGACGGCTCCGGCGACGAGATAACAGTAGTCGGATAACTCGTCGAACGTCTTGAAGGTCTGTTCGCCGAGGTCACTCTCGACTCCCTGAATGACCGCGTACAGGTATTCGACCGGCAGCTCATGACGTCGCTGGACATCCGCGATGGCCGTCAACACGGAGTGGGATGATGCTTCGCCATTGATGACCGCGTTCAGTCCGTTTTGCCATGATCGCAGCGCGGCTCTGCGCTGTGCGATCGAGCGGGACGCATCGTCACCCAGGTCGTCCGTGACCCGCATGAACGCATACAGCGCGCACATGTCGCGGAAAAGTGGGCGCGGCAGTGTGAGAAAGCTGAAATAAAAGTTGCGACCCGTTCGTTGTGCCAGCCGCTGACAATCGTTGAACGACTTCGCAACCGATTCATCCATGAACGTGATCTCTCACGAGTTGCGATTTATCCGGGGAGCCATCCGACGCCCGAGATGTCTCAGGCATGTCGACACAAACAGGCGTGCGAACTGACGTTTCCTGACGACAGGACGTTGGTCCCACACACGATGGCCGATGTTCTCGATTTCCTTGAGGATCTGCAACCCGCCACGCAGGAACAGTTCGATGTCCACCTGCAGTCGGCCTTTGATCTCATGGACGAGTGGTTCCCCTGCGAGAAGCATCTCCCGTGCCCGGTCGACCTCAAAGGCCATCAGCTTGAGGAATGCGTCGTTCGTCACACGCTTCTGGAGCATGTCGACTGTGTATCCGAAGCGCTCTCGATCCTCACTTGGGAGATAGATGCGACCCATGTCATCGTCGCGAGAGACGTCCTGCCAGAAATTGGCCAGTTGCAGGCCGGTGCAAATTGAGTCTGACCAGCGAGCCGTCTCTTCCCCATATGAGCGGCAGAGATGAAGCACGATCCGTCCGACCGGGTTCGCACTGCGGTGGCAATAGTCGAGCAGCTGAGCGAACGTCTCGTACTCCGTGACTGTCTGATCCTGCTCGAAGGCTGAGATCAAATCAGCGAACGGCTGTCGCGGGATGTCATACGTTTCGATGGTAGAGGCCAGCGCGACGAACACCGGATGCCGGACATCGCCGTCGTAGCACCGGTCGAGTTCGTCCCGCCACCACGCGAGGAGTTCGAGCGACCGTTTCTTATCGCCGACTTCGTCTCCCAGATCGTCGGCCCAGCGGCAATACGCGTAGACGTTACAGAAGTGCTGACGCAGGTCCCTCGGCAGCAACCATGACGCCACTGGAAAGTTCTCGTAATGCGACTTCGCGAAGTTCCGGCAATACGCTTCCGCCTGCTCGGTCGAGACCTGCGAAATCCGCTGTGCGTTTGGTCCCCAAGTGTCGAGATCAGCAATAACAGACATCAACATTACCCGCGAACAATCGGATCGTTGGGATACTATTCTCCCGTGTCACTTCGATTGCTCAGCGGAAGGGTGTAGAAGGGAATCCCATTGATCTCGCTACGTTTCCAGTTTTGCGGAATGCGTGCGTCGTCGGACAACGTGGGAACTTCGATGAGTTGAGGAGCCGGCATTGAGGGTGTTGCCGCACGAGGCGCGACACCTCCCGCTTGTTGGACGCCGGAGAGTTGCGATTCCAGTCGGTCGATCCGGATTTCCAAAGCGTCGATTTTTCGTTCGAGTTCGTCGATTGTCGGTGACGTCGCTTTCGCATCCGCCCAACTGTCGGCTGCGAGCAACATGACGACTCCCATGGCACCGAGGAGTGTCAGGCCGCAGATGAGTGAGAGTGATGATCGCATCTTGAATGGTCCTTTTGAGGGAGGTGGTGAGGAAAAGTGTAGCGACGATCGGCAAGGGACCGCGAGCGTGTCCATTGATCGAGACGAATCTCGCGCCTTGTCCTTAGGCACAAATCGAGCGGATTTCGCAGTCTGCGTCATTTCGCCAGTGCACCCGCCCTTGACCTCGCGCCATAGAATGAACTATCCCACCGACGACAGGGACTCTCCCACGTTCGGATCGTTGAGCGACGGGGGACTCAGCTCGTCTCGAATGAAGGAACTTCAATGATGGAAATCACTTCTGGCTTCCCGGTCCAACCGCAGGCGGCAGGCGATTATCAGCGGACCCGGCAGCTCGGTATCGGCGATTTGCTCCTCGAGAACAGGATCATCTTTCTCGATGGCCCGATTCACGACGGCAACGCCAACCTCATCGTGATGAAACTGCTGTATCTCCAGTCAGAGAACAGACATCAGGATATTCATTTCTACATCAACTCCCCCGGCGGGTCGGTGACGGCGACGCTCGCTATCTACGACACGATGGCCTACCTCGAACCGGCCGTCTCCACGTATTGCGTGGGACTCGCGGCCAGTGGTGCTGCGATCCTGATGGCGGGTGGTGAGAAAGGGAAGCGGTTCATTCTGCCACACGCCAAGATGATGATCCACCAGCCGTACGGACAAGTCGGCGGACAGGTGAGCGATATCGAGATTCAGGCCCAGCAGATTCTCGATACACGCGAGACGCTGAACAAGATTCTCGCCAGTCATACCGGTCAACCACTCGACGTCATCGCGAAAGACACCGAACGGGACCGGTATCTCAATGCCATGCAGGCCAAGGAATATGGCCTCGTCGACAATGTCGTGGAAAAGAAATCGAAAAAGTCGGCCAAGTCAGACGACAAGTAAACTCACAATCCTGTCGGCGGCGACCGATGGGAGATTCGTTGGAGAAAACGGAACACATTCATGTCATCACTCATACCCTACGTCATTGAGAAGAGCGGCCGCGAAGAGCGGGCGATGGACATCTTCTCACGACTGCTCAAGGATCGGATCATCTTTCTCGGCAGTCAGGTCAACGACACAGTCGCGAACAACATCGTCGCACAGCTGTTGTTCCTGCAGTTCGACGACCCTAAAGCGGACATCCACATGTACATCAACTCGCCGGGCGGATC